>JAJRUC010000364.1 GCA_024278015.1 Chloroflexota bacterium | reverse complement strand
GGTGCTGCGTTTTTCGCTGCCGCCGGGCGCTTATGCCACCGTGGTTTTGCGAGAGGTGATGAAAACCGATTCTGCGGCCCTGTGACGGGGCAGACGGCTTGCGAACCGCCCATGCGGTTTTTCCGGTCAAGACATTCGGGGCAAAGTCAAACGGGGCCAACAAAAAAAGCCCTCCCGGCCGGAAGGGCTTTTTTTGTTGGCAGCCGGCCTGCCTAAGCCACGCCGGCCTGCGCGTCTTCCAGACTGGGGTAAACATCGGCGTATTGGGACAAGCCCACCATCCGAAAGATTTTCTGGAAGTGGGTGCTGGGCATCGACATTATCAAACGCTGGTTGTTTCGGCGCGATTCGGTGACGAGGCCGATTAAAATGGCTATTCCGGCGCTGTTGATATAATCGTTTTCCCTGAAATTGAAAATAATATTGATAGCGCCGTTGTTTGAAACCTGGGCATAGGCGGCGTTGATTTCTTTTTCGGCAAAGGTGGTCACGTCACCCGCTAAATGGATAATGGTCGTTCTATCATCGATACGTTGAATTTCAATTTGAATCTCATCGCTCATTGAGACTTCTCCTCCTGACCGGACGAGTTTGAATCCGCCGGCGCTTCATCGTCCATTCGATAGATAATCATTTGAAGCGAGTTGCTGCCGTCTTCGTGGTTTTTGATGAAGGTGGCTTTATCAACCAGTTCGTGGATAATGTACAATCCCATACCGCCTGGCTTGGCTTTTCCGGCGACCATTTTGTGAATATCCGGCACCGTAACGTCTGTGGGCGGAGAGCCAAAACCGGGGTCCTTCACCAAAATTTCGAGCTTCTTTTCATCTGCGGTGAGGATAACGACAATGGTGGTCAGGGAATCGGGCGGGCTGCCGTGAGCGATGGCGTTGGTGCAGGCTTCGGCCACGGCCAGCTTTATATCGGCAATGCGTTCAGCGCTAAAGCCGAGCCGTCCGGCTACGGTTGCCACCGCTTCGCGGGCAACTTTTTCGTATCCCAGTTCACTCGGAATTTTTAATTCCACCACCCGCCGGGTGTGGCGCGGTTCATTCATCGCTTCCTCTTGTGATTTTCGATACATTAATTATATCATATCTTCATGGAGATGCAATAGTTATAAAGTTGCGATTAAGCGGCTGAAAATCGTAACCCGGTCTGGAATTGAGTGTTCTATCTTGTGTTAAATCTGCGGGTTTCTACCATCAACCAAAAACGTTGACAGCCTGCGTTTTGGCTGGTAGAATGGCCTCGTTACCAAATAACGACCCAAAATTCTACGGAGGGAATTATAAATGAATAAAGAAGATGTATTTGCTAAAGTCAGGAATATTGTTATTGAACAACTGGGAGTTGAAGAAGACCAGGTGACGATGGAGGCCTCCTTCAAGGATAATCTGGAAGCCGATTCGCTGGACCTGGTTGAACTGATTATGGCCTTCGAAGAAGAATTCGGGGGCGAAATTTCTGACGAAGCAGCGCAGAATATTACTACCGTGGGCCAGGCTGTTGAATATTTGATGGCGAACTCCTAGTGCAGAACCAACCGGGATATTCGTTTGAGGGAGACAACCCGAAATGTCGTAGTAGTAGGGGCACGCGGCCGCGTGCCCCTACGGTGAGCGCATCGACATATTTTAACCACACGAAAATGATTGTTGATTTTGCACCAGGTTTGATTGGCTGCAAATGCAGGAAGCTTGCCTGGTCGCCGGCTTCCTGTATTTACGTTTGAAACCGGGTATCAAGCGTGAAACAGACTCCATTCAGCGTGGCGATACTGGCCGGCGGGCAGAGCCTGCGCATGGGGCAGGACAAAGCGCTGTTGAACCTGGCCGGAAAACCCGTGCTGCAATATGTCATCGACGCGGTTGCGCCGCTAACCGATGACCTCTTTCTGGGAACCAACACGCCGCAACGCTACCGGCAATTCAAGGCGCCGGCGGTCCCTGATATTATGCCGGGCAAAGCCGCGCTGGGAGGAATTTATACGGCCATTGCCCGCGCCCGACACCCCTGGGTGTTTGTAGTGGCTTGCGATATGCCCTTGCTCAACCCGCAGGTTATCACCTTTTTGGCCGCGCGCAGAAACCAGACCGATGTTGTGGCTCCGCGTATTCAAAAACAGCCGGAAACCATGCATTCGTTTTACCACAAACGTTGCTTGCCCCGTATCAAACCGTACCTTGAAGCCGATCGTCTGAAAGTTATCGGCTTCTTCGACGATGTGACCGTGACTTACGTCGATAAAGATGCGTTACACTCCGTCGTTCTCTCCTTCGATTTTCTGACAAATGTCAACACCCCCCGGGAATTTACCAAAATTGAGCAGATTTTAACAAATAATAGCCGGTTTCCGCCGGAAACAGACTTTTTGCCCCCTTGATTTTCGTCTGCTGTCTGTGTATAATGGTGCTGTTGTGTAACATCGAAAAAGATCTATGGAGACAGTATGCGGCGGGAACGAGTTTCTGACGATATTTATGTATTTACCAGCGGTTTGTACGCCCACGTTACCGCTTCGGCTGTGGTTCATAAAGAAGGCATCATTGTGGTTGACACCCTGCCCTTCCCGGAAGAAACCAGAGGCATGATTGAGTACCTCAACAGCCTTGACAAAGGGCCAATCAGGTATCTGGTCAACACCCACTGGCACGCCGACCACACTTTCGGCAATTATTTGTTTGATGACAGGGTGCAACTGGTCTGTCATCGATACTGCCACGAAGAGATGACCGCCAATTCCGCCCGCTCGCTGGCCGAGGCGCAAGCCAACACCCCGGATTTTGAGGAAGTTCGGCTGCGATTGCCTGATATTGTGTTTGACAAAGGCGACATGGTTTTGCATGTGGGCAACAAATCGGTGGAAATGCGCCTGATGCCCGGCCACACCCGCGACCAAACCGTGGCCTACGCCCGCGAAGACAAAGTGCTGCTGGCCGCCGATGCCATGATGCCCGTACCCTATTTTATAAGCGGCGACCGGCGCCAACTGCAAGAGTCGCTTGCACGCCTGCTGGACTATCCAATGGAAAGTATGGTGCAGGGCCACGGCGAGGTTTTGCTTCGGGGCGAAATTCCCAAAGCCATCAACGCCGGCATCAACTATCTCAACACCATCGAAGAAAAAGTGGCCGAGGTAGTCCGCCGGAAGCAGCCCAAACAGGTGCTGGCCGATATTTTGATTGACGATTGCGGGCTAAGCCGTATTCCGCTGAATGGTCTGGTGCAAGACCTGCATCAGGTGAATCTGCATATTCTGTACGACGAAATGACCGCCGCCGCAGCGTAAGGGCGGTTTCGGAATTTATTTGACAACCACCCGCCAAAATGTTATGATGACTTAACCTGGCAGTATGCCATACCATAATGATTTACAGGCGATGATGAAAACGAGTACGGATGGATGGATTCGCCGCAGCGAGTTTGGGAGGGTGCGAGCCAAATGCGACACCCATCCGGAAAATCCTTTCGGAGCAGGCAACCGAACGGTGCATGCACCCAGTAGACTTGCCCGGAATACCCCGCCGTTATCCGGGGTTCCCCGTTAAGCCGGCGGCTTCGCGGGGCAGCAGAGCGGGCAGCGCATGTCAAATTGGGTGGTACCGCGAGAGCGCATATCGAACTCTCGTCCCTTTGCGGATGAGAGTTTTTTGTTTTCAAAAATCATGGAGAAAATTATGACCGAATTGCTGGCTCACGCCGACAGCTATCTCAAGGAATTTGAAGCCATCGTGACCGAAATACACCCCGAACAAAACGCCGTCGCCTTCAACCGCACCGCATTTTACCCCGGCGGCGGCGGGCAGCCATACGATGTGGGGCGCATCACCGTGAACGGCGCAACCCTCCCCGTCACCAAAGTAAAAAAGCAGGCGGGAACAATATGGCACTGGCTTGACGGCGACCTGCCCGCCGTGGGGACCGGCATCCACGGTGAAATTGACTGGGCGCGGCGTTATAAACTTATGCGTACCCACACCGCCATGCACATTTTATGCGGCGTCGTCTGGCGCGATTATGGCGCATCGGTGACGGGCGGCAATATGGAACCCCTCAAAGGGCGGATGGATTTTGAATTTGAAAGTATGCACAAGGAACTGGTGGCGGAAATCGAAGAAAAAATCAACGCCGAAATTGCCGCCGCCCGCCCCGTATCATGGCGGGTACTGCCCCGTGAAGAAGCGTTTCAAATCCCCGATTTGATTCGCACCAAAATAAACCTGCTGCCGCCCGCCATTCAGGAAGTGCGGATCGTGGAAATTGAGGGTCTGGATTTGCAGGCCGACGGCGGCACACACGTCCGCAACACGCAGGAAGTGGGACGCATAAAAGTGGTGGGCTACAAAAGCAAAGGACGTATCAACAAACGTATTATGGTGGAGATTGTCAATTGAGAAATAGTATACACAAAGAAAGGGGTCGAACTATGTTTACCTTGAACGGATTTGTTTGGGCGCTGATTATTTTGGCCTTGCTGGCCTTGATTGTTCCCCGTCTGTTGAGCAAAAAAGAAGAAGAAGCCGAATCTTCCGCTGCCGAAAAACAGCCGCCGGAAACCATACCCGCGCCGAAGCCGGTACGCGCGGCCCACCCGGCGGACGCTGTGGCCGAAGCGGAGGCGATTGTCGCTCATGCTGCCGCAGCCCCCGCCGTCCCGGCAAAACCGGATAACCTGAAAAAAATCGAGGGCATCGGACCGAAAATCGCTTCGGTGCTGAATGCCGCCGGTATTTTGACCTTTGCCCAACTGGCGGCAACTTCCGCCGGCCGCATCCGCGAAATTCTGGCAGCGGAAGACCCGCGCCTGGCCCGTTTGGCAGACCCCACCACCTGGGCTGAACAGGCACAGCTCGCCGCCGCCGGAAAATGGGACGACCTCGCCGCATTGCAGGACGCGCTCAAAGGCGGACGGCGGGTGTGAAAATCAGTGAAGAATGGATAGTGAAAAGTGAAAAGCAGGGGCGACCCTCGTGGTCGCCCGGCTGCCGTCCGGCGGCTCCATTTTCATACCTCACGAAACACACAATACCAATAACCAAGAACGAATGACAAATCTTTCTTTTGGAGTATGAATCATCATGCCATTTAAACCGGTACCTTCCAACGTTGACTTTCCCGCGCAGGAACGGGAGACCATCAAACTTTGGGAACAGAACCGAATCTTTCAAAAAACCGTTGCCCTGCACAAAGGACAACCGAAGTGGTCGTTTGTGGATGGACCCATCACCGCCAACAACCCGATGGGTGTGCATCATGGTTGGGGGCGCACCTACAAAGACCTGTACAACCGTTTCCGGACGATGCGCGGGCGTGAATTGCGCTATCAAAACGGCTTCGACTGCCAGGGGTTGTGGGTGGAAGTGGAAGTTGAAAAAGAACTCGGTTTCAAATCGAAAAAAGATATTGAAGATTACGGGCTGGCGGAATTTGTGAAACGCTGCAAAGAGCGCGTGTTGCGCTATGCCGCCGTCCAGACCGGGCAATCCATCCGGCTGGGCTACGCCATGGATTGGAACGACCCCGACGAGTTGCGCCGGTTGGCGGATTTGATGGAAGAAGATGCCGCCCAAACCATCACCCTGCCGCGTCCAACCGGCGATGTCACCGGCACGGTGGAAGAATTGGTGGGGCGG
>JAJRUC010000363.1 GCA_024278015.1 Chloroflexota bacterium | reverse complement strand
TTAGAGCGGCTTTGCCATTTTTTACCCCCCTCAATCCCCCCGTTGACGGGGGGAAGTGTTACATTCTCCCCCCTCACGAGGGGGGAGTTACGCGAAGCGGTTGCTTCATCAGAGGGGGGGGGCGAGTAGTTACAAATAATATGGATTTGCAGGAATGCGCCGGTTTTTGTAGGGGCGACTCTTGTGGTCGCCCAAATTCGGGCTGAAACACAGGGCAACCACAAGGGTTGTCCCTACCCCGAACCAACATATATACTGTCCAGCATCACAAAGTATCACGAATTCCTGTGAATCCTTGTTACTTTATGACACTGTTGAGTATATCAGTGAAAAACCATGTTCGTTTGTGACGCAGTTGAGTATATCAGTTTTGATGCACTAACTTGAAACCGGAAATTTATCTTCAAAGGAGATTATTACAAAAATGGTCATTAAAATTTTAGGCACAGGATGTGCCAATTGCAAGCGGGTCAAAGCGCTGGCCGTGCAAGTGGTTAAAGAACTGAACCTCGATGCCACAGTGCAGGAAGTGACAGACATTCCCACCATTATGGGTTACGGCATTATGGCTACGCCTGGCATCGTCATCAATGAAAAGGTGGTGGGCTACGGCGGTGTGCCCAATCGCCGGCAGATGGTGCAACTGCTTAAAAACACACCGGCATAATTTAAAAATTACGGGAGGATAACAATGACCCTTTCTGCCAAAAATATATCGGCCCCGCAGAGCATCACCAAACAACTGTCGTTTTTGGACCGCTATTTAACCCTGTGGATTTTTCTGGCGATGGCGGCCGGCGTGGGGGCGGGCTATTTTATCCCCGGCGCGGAAGATTTCGTCAACCGCTTTGCAGTGGGAACCACCAACCTCCCCATTGCCGTCGGGCTGATTTTGATGATGTATCCGCCGCTGGCAAAGGTGAAATACGAGGAACTGGGCGACATATTCCGCAACCGGAAGGTGCTGGGGCTGTCGCTGCTGCAAAACTGGGTGGTCGGCCCCATTTTGATGTTCCTGCTGGCGATTACCTTTTTGCGTGGCTATCCCGAATACATGGTCGGGCTGATTATGATTGGCCTGGCGCGGTGCATTGCCATGGTCATTGTGTGGAACGAACTGGCGCAGGGCGATTCGGAATACGCCGCCGGGCTGGTGGCCTTAAACAGCGTCTTTCAGGTGCTGTTTTACAGTGTGTACGCCTGGGTGTTCATCACCGTTTTGCCGCCGGTTTTTGGGCTGGAAGGCAGCCTGGTGCAAATCAGCATGGGCGAAATCGCCCGCAGCGTGTTCATCTATTTGGGGATTCCCTTTTTGGCGGGTATGGTCACGCGCTTTGTTTTGGTGCGGGCCAAAGGCAAGCGGTGGTATTATGAAACCTTCATCCCCAAAATCAGCCCCGTCACCCTGATTGCCCTGCTGTTCACCATTGTGGTTATGTTCAGCCTGAAGGGGAATCTCATCGTGCGGATTCCGGTAGATGTGCTGCGTATTGCCGCGCCGCTGCTGATTTACTTTGGGCTGATGTTTCTGGTCAGTTTCTGGATGGGCCGTCGCATTGGCGCGGATTATTCCAAAACCGCCACGCTGTCATTCACGGCGGCCGGCAACAATTTTGAGTTGGCGATTGCCGTGGCCGTGGCCGTATTCGGCCTTAATTCCGGGGCGGCCTTTGCGGCGGTCATCGGCCCGCTGGTAGAGGTGCCGGCGCTGATTGGGCTGGTGAACGTAGCCCTGTTCTTCCGGCGAAAATACTTCGGCGGGGCGCGGGCCGTTATCCGGGCATCGCTGCCGGAGCGAACCCGGCGCCAAACTTGACAGGCCGGGGCATTGATGGCGCATTAGCCTGACAGGAAATCCGGAACCGGATTCTGCAGGAGCCGGTCAATGACTCGATTTGTGACCAGATTGGTGGTCAACTCGGCGTTATTTTTAACATCGTCCAACCGGAACAGGTTTATCCCGCAGCATCAACGTCCAGATGGATGAGCGGGGCTTTAAATTCAATTTTGCGGTGCGTACCATCGCAAAAAGGTTTATTGCCGGAAGCTCCGCACCGACACAGGGCCACCGTTGTGCCGGTGGTCACTTGCTCCTTGCCGTCCGCATCGGTGTATGTGGCGCTGCCCTGGATGAGATACGGGCCGTTTTCCCGGCCTTTGATATGAATTTTCGACATAATGATTACCTCTTTTGGATTTTTCAGGTTGATGACGGGTTGAGCATGGTCAGCAGAACCTTCAGGATGCCGGGCATGGCGGCCCGCTCCAGGGCCAGCGTGCCGAAGTCGAGGGGCAAAATGGCGTGAATCATAGAGCGAACATCAACCAGTTGTTGCTCAAGCAGGTGAATGGCCGCCGGAAAAGGCCCGCTCCGCGAACCAATCACCGTAATTTCGTCAGTCACCAAAGCCCCCAAATCGACGGCGGGCTTTTCGGCGTAGAGGCTTTTCAGGACCAGCGTCCCTCTGGGCCGTACCAACGCCTGGGCCGCCGCAAAAGCCTCGGCGTGGCCGGTGGCTTCTACAACAATATCGGCCTTCCCTTTGATGGGCCGGCCGGCCGGTTGGGCGGCAATGCCCCGCCGTTCAGCCAGGGCCAGTTTATCGGGGTGATGGCCCACCAGCAGCAATTCGCAACCGGTCAGTTGCAGCACCTGGGCAATCAGCAACCCCAGTTTGCCGTCACCCAGCACAATCACCCGGTCCGGCGGTCGAATGTGAACCCGGTCAGTAATTTCGCAGGCAGCGGCCAGCGGTTCGACAAAAACAGCGGCTTCATCGGGAATGGTGTCCGGCAGGGGGTAAAGCAGGTTGGTGGGCAGGGCAATGTAGTCGGCCATCGTCCCGTCGTGACCATCAATGCCCACCCGAGTTCGACGGGGGCAGTGTATCTTGTCGCCCCGGCGGCAGGTTTCGCAATCGCCGCAGGCCACATTGATTTCGCCGACAACCCGCTTGCCGGTCAGGTGGGGGGCGTCATCGGCTTGCACAACGGTTCCCACAAATTCGTGGCCCAAAATGCCGGTGAAGTTCGTGTAGCCGCGCACAACTTCCATATCCGTATTGCAGATGCCGGCCAGGCGAATCTTGATAAGCGCTTCGCCTGCCTGGGGGACGGGCACAGGTAAATCGGTACGGAACCGGACAGTTTTGTCGACGTACAACCCTTGCATAATCATTATTCCTTTGAGTGGACTAATCATAGTATAACACAAGTTTGATAGTTCTCAAATCTTTTTAAGGCCACGATTGCGG
>JAJRUC010000362.1 GCA_024278015.1 Chloroflexota bacterium | reverse complement strand
TACCGAATTGGTGATATTGCCATACCACAGCACAGTATTCAAAACGGCGTTCACGCTGAAGCCCTGGTCGTTTACATACACGCCGGTGTCGTGACCGGAGATAATCGTATTGGTGAAAAAGGCGTAAGCAGGGGTAAACGAGCCGGAGAGATAAAAGCCGTAGTTTTTGCCGCCGGTGTTGCCGTTCAGGGTAGATTGAAGGTAGCGCCCGGTGCCGTTTTTCTGATACACGCCCGCGCCCAAACCGGTGGTGCTGGTTAAAACGTTGCTGATAATGGCGGTGTTCACCATAGTGGGCGAGCTGTCTGTGGCAAAAACGCCGCCGCCGGCAAAGCGGGCCTGATTCGATTTTAGCAGGGTGTTGACCATATCCGGGTGACTGTTGACCAGGTACAGGCCGCCCCCTTCGCTGGCGACGTTGCCCACAATCACGTTATCGCGCCACAGGCTGTGGCTGTTCATCAAATAGGCGCCGCCCCCGCCGCCGGTGGTAACGGTGGCGTTATTTTCCAGCCGATTGGCAATCACCCGGCCGGTATTGTTCTTCAAATAAAGCGCGCCGCCCTGGTCGGCAAAGTTGTTAAGAAATTGATTGTTGCTGATAATCGCCGAGGCCGTGACCACGTACATGCCGACGCCGGGCCGCAAAAGACCGGCGTTGCCGTTGATGATAAACAGCCCTTCGATGGTTGGCGAGATGTTGCCCGTGACGTAAAATACGCGCCCCTGTCCCCCGGCATTGATGATGACGCTGTGCGCCGCCGGGTCCGGGGGGGCCGTCCAGTCTGTGGCGCTGAAGCCCCCCTTGATGACCACCGTTTTGCTGAGGTAAACCGATTGCGTCAGCCCGGCCCGGGCCTGCACCCCCAAATACGCGCCCCCGGCCACCCAAATATCATCGCCGGGCTGGGCCTGGTCTACGGCAAACTGCACACCGGCGCAGGGCGTGGCTTCGCTGCCGCAGCCCGCCGCATCCGCGCCGGACGCCGCTACGCGAATAACACCCGTCCCTCCCTGGGCATGGGCCGGCCCGGCGCTCCAAAAAGAGCCGCCCAGCGCACTCAGGCTTAACCCGACGGCCAATATCGCCGCAAAAATTGAAACGCTAAATTGAAATCCTTTTCGGTGTAACATAATCTCCTCCTGAGAAAATTGGTTTCAGATTTCCTTCAAAATTACCCCCTCCCCGCCCTCTCCCTGTTAGCGAGAGGAGCCGCGCGGATGGGGGCAAATCAGGTTTCCATCCAGTCTCTGCGTTGTTTTAGCCCGGATTCCGTCTCCTGCACAACAGGGGGTCTTTAAGCCGACAACGCTTCTGCTTTGGCTAAATCGGCTTGAGCGCCCAGTTTTTTGAACGTATCCACAGCCTGTTGCAAATACGCCTGCGCTTCGGGCCGGGAACCGGGCCACAGCAACCGGGCCAGGGCCAGTTTGGTGCGGGCGCTTTCGTATTCGCTATTCAACTCGTTGAGAATTTGCAGGCTTTTTTCCAGCGCTGCCCTGGCCCCGGAAATTTCTGATTGAGCCAGATGGACCATACCCTGCACCCGATACGACATGCCCAGTTCAAGCCGGGCATCGTGTTTGCCGGCCAGGGCCAGCGAATGTTGCACGTGGCTCATGGCATCGGGCAGCCGGCCGGTTTTCAGGTAAAATTCGGCCCAGCGACGTTCCAGTTCGGGCAAAAAGTCCTCCGATTCAATCTTGGCGAACAGCGACCGGCTGCGCGTCAAACTCGCTTCGGCTTCATCCCAGTTTTGCTGGTAAATATAAACCTGGGCCAAATTGCTGGTGGTCACGGCTTCCGGGGCAATGGCCCCCAACTGCTGCCACACGGCCCGGCTTTGCAAAAACAGGTCAATCGATTTTTCCCATGCGCCGCGATACAAATACAGGTTGGCTAAATTGTTGGTAATCGCCCCCTCGTAAAAAATATCGCCGATTTTCTTTTTTACGTCCAGACTTTGTTGCAGGGCCTGGCCGGCCATTTCCCAATCTCCCTGGTCGCTGTAGACATTGGCCAGGTTGAGATAGGCTTGCGACTGGCCCACAATATCGCCGATTTTCTGGTACACTTGTACACTTTCGGCGCAAAATTGAATGGCTCGCCGCAAATCGCCGTAGCGATTATAGATGAGTCCCAGCAAATAATAGGCCTGCCCCACCGCCTGCGAACCTTCAATCGTTTTCATCTTCGAGGCCGCGCTCAGGCTTTTTTGGCACCAACTGATGGCCTCTTCGTTTTTACCCTGACGCTGATACACCCCCGCCCCCAGCAAATAAATGCGGGCGGCTTCAATGGTGGGCACGGTTTGGTTAATGTAACCCAGCCCTTTTTGCAGCCACTTGAAAGCGGTATCATATTGGCTGCGTTTCTCAAACACGTCGGCGGTTTTGCGGCACAGGTCTGTCAGATGGCGGCAGCTTGCGCCCGAAGCCGGCTGCTTTTCCAGCAGGGCGCGGGCGGCGGCAAAATTCTCCAACGCCTCATCATATTGGCCCAACAGGGTCAGCACATCGCCCACCGATTCGTGAGCCGCAAGCTGGTCGGCGCGCGTTTCCGGCGTCAGGTCGGTTTCGACAAGGTGGGCAATGGCTTTAAGCGCACGGTTGTACGAGGTGACGGCGGTATCGTTGGCAAATTCTCGCTGGGCGCGGCGGGCCGTCATCAGGTTAAATTTCACCGCCTTCGGCCACTCCTGCCCTTCAAAATAATGATAGGCCAGCAAGTTTGTTTGCTCGCTGAGGGTATCGGCGAAGGTTCTTTCTATGAAAGCGGCAATGCGTCGATGCAAGGCGCGGCGCTGTTCAAAAGAGAGGCTTTCGTACACCACTTCGCGGGTGGTCAGGTGCTTAAAGCGATAGAGCGACGCATCCACCGATTGCAGTTCGGTCAGGCCCAAATGCCCCATATAGTTAAGGCGCTGTTGCAACGGCTCGCCGTGCGTGTACGAATAGGTGCCGTCCAGCAGGCGATAGCCGAAGACCCGGCCAATGACCGAAGCGGCCTGCAAAATACGGCGGTCCATTTCCAGCAGGCGGTCGATGCGGCTGATAATCATGCCGTGGATGGTATCCGGCAGGTCAAGGGCGGTCATATCGTGGACAACCTGCCAGCGGCCGGCGTCATCCTGTTGAAACGCGCCGGAATCAATGAGTACGCGCACCACTTCTTCAATGAAAAAGGGATTGCCCCCCCCTTTGGTCAGCACCAAATGGCGCATACTGTCCGACAGGGCCACCGGGCCAACCATACCGCGCACAATTTGCAGCGCGGCGTCATCGGGCAGGTCGGTCAGGGCTAAATCGACGGCGTGGGAGGCGTCGGCCCAATTGGGCAAGCCCGCATCGGGCCGGTGGGGTAAAATCAACAGGATAGGATGATAGCTGATATTGCGGGCCACATAATTAATTAAATCCATCGAAGCGGGGTCGGCCCAGTGGGTATCTTCTACCACTACCAGTAACGGCGTTAAGCGGGCGCGGGTTTGCAAAAGCTTCACCGTCAGGTCAAGGATGCGCTGGCGGCGCAATTTGGCGTCAAGGGTGCGGGTCAGGTCATTATCCGGAATTTCCAGGCCCAGAACATCGCCGATGATGGGCGCCCACACCGCTTCGCCAATATCGGCCATACCCTGTTGCACGGCTTCCAGGCGGGCAGACATGCCGTCATCCGGCTGAATGTTAAAATAGCTGCGTAAAATATCGGCCCAGGGGTGATAGATGAGGGTACTGCCGTAAGACAGGCAACTGCCCACCAGCAGGTCCAGCCCGGATTCTTCGGCGTAACAGGCAATTTCTTCAACCAGACGGGTTTTGCCGATGCCGGATACGCCTTTGACCACCAGCAACGAGCCGCTGCCGCGCCGGGCGCGTTCAACGGCGGCCCGGCCTTGTTCAAGCTGTTCGTCGCGGCCCACAATGGGGCTGGAGGCCAGGTTGGCCCAGCGGTCCGGGCGTTTGCGAATACCCGTCACCACAAAATTTTCCACGGGCCGGGTTTTGCCCTTGAGCTTCACCGCCGGCCTGCGTTCCAGGGTAAATTCGTCTCTCACGTGGCGGCGCGTGCCGGGGCTAATGAGGATTTGCCCCTTTTGGGCCGCATTGGTCAAACGCGCCGTCAAATTAACCTCGTCGCCCATCACCGAATATTCACGCCGGTTGGCCGAACCAACGTTGCCCACAAATACAAAGCCGGTGTTGATGCCAATCCGCTGTTTGAACGGCGCATCGCCAAAATTGGCGGTTACGGTGGAGATGGCACTGAGGATGTCATTAATTTGATAGTTGACCTCCTGCATGGCCCGATTCATCTCCAGCGCGGCCCGCACCGCCCGTTGGGGGTCGTCTTCGTGGGCGCGTAACGCGCCAAACAGGGCCATTATCCGATGACCAATTGCCCCGGTATCAATTTTGTTGACCACCCCCCCGTATCGGGCCAGGATGCGACTCATGATGACAAAATGGATGTTCAGGATTTGGGTGATGGCCCGTTGGTGGCCCGGCCCCAGGGTATCGATGATTTCTTCAACACCGTAGAAATTAACGAACATGGCCGTTACCGGACGATGAGCGCCCGACATGGTGGGGTTTTGGGGGTCGAGGACCAGACGGGCCAGCAGTTGGGCGGGAATGAAGGGGCGCAAGCCGTTAATCACCGTCACCTGGGCCAAACTGTCTGCCAGCAGGGTATCAATTTGGGCGTTTTGAAACAGCAGCACCGATTCCGCCTCCGGGGGCGTAACCTGAGCGGGCGGGCTGAAGGGCGTTGTCTGGTCAAGCAGCCAAAAGGCGTCGCCGGCAGAGGCGAAGGTGGCAATGTGTTGCGTCAGGTTGCGGGTGGCCGGGTCGACGATGATTTGCCCGGCGCCGGCCCGGTCTTCGGCCTGAATCATGTTCGCCAAAGCGCGGCCCATCACCGTATGTTCCATACTTTCGATGGTGCCCAGGTTGGCTAAAAAGACGGGGCCGCTGCCGATACCGATGCTCATCCGCAAAGCAAACGTTCCCTGCGAGGTTTTTATCCGGGCGAAGCGGCTCATGGCCCGTTGCATAGCCAGGCCGGTGGCAATGGCCCGGTGCGCCCCGGCGTCGCCTTCAAAAAAGAGAAGAAGCGCGTCGCCGCCAAATTCAAGCAGGTCGCCGCCATAGGTGGCGCTGATGTCCAGCATCATCTCAAAATAATCGTTGACAATGCCGGTAATTTCTTCCGCGCCTTCCTTGCCCAGCGCAGAAAGTTCTTCCGACATGGCGGTAAAGCCGGAAATATCGGCGTACATCACCGCCCCGGCGCGGAAAGCGCCCCGCACCTGCCCCGGAAGGGGGTCGGCGGCAATCATGTTGCCTTTGCCGAATCGACGCGCTTGCCAAACGCGTTTCCCATCGGCGATGCTGACGCAGGTCAAGTGCGTAATCGGTCCTGCGCCGCCAACGTTGTCCATTCCGTAGAGGTAATCGCCGAGT
>JAJRUC010000361.1 GCA_024278015.1 Chloroflexota bacterium | reverse complement strand
GATGGTCACTGGGCCGGTCAGCCGAAGGGTAAATTCAGGCGCAGGCCGGCGTGGGTCAGGCCGGCGATGGTTTTGGCGTCTTCAATTTCGCCCCGTTGAATCATGGCCAGCGCCTCGGACCAGGGAACGGTCATCACCTTGATGTGTTCGTCAAATTCAGGATGATTGGGGCCGGGGGTTAAATCTGTTGCCAGATAAAGATGCAGACATTCGTCTAAAATGCCGGGGGCCGTGTAAAATTTGCCCAGATAGCGCCAGGTGGCGGCCCGGTCGCCGGTTTCTTCAAGCAGTTCGCGCGGGGCGGCAAGGGCCGGGTCTTCGTTTGGCTCCAGCATGCCGGCCGGCAGTTCGATGACCCACGTTTCGGCGGCAACCCGAAACTGCTTCACCAGCCGCACCTCGCGCCGGTTGGTCAGGGGTACAATCACCACCGCCCCCGGCGTGGAAATAATTTCCCGCTTAACCAGGGTGCCGTCTTGCAAGCGGGAATCTCGCAAGGCCAGGGAGATAATTTTGCCCTGATAAAGGGTGCGGGTATGGATTGGTTTTTCCGGTATCATTTTTCACCTGTTAAAAAATAAAAAACGCTATTAGCCGGCTAAGCATACTAATAGCGTTTAACTTTGTCAATTATGTTTGGCCTGTGTTACGGAACATTCAACTCCTGCCCCACATAAATAAGGTTTGCGTCGCTTAAATTGTTGGCGGCCATTATGGCTTCGGTGGTGGTGTTAAACTTGACGGCAATGGACAGCAACGTATCGCCTTGCTGGACAATGTACGCGCCGTTGGCGCTGCCCCCCCCCGGAATTTTGATTTTTTGGCCGACATAAATCAATTCAGGATTGGTGATGCCGTTGTACCGGGCCAGGGCGTCTACCTCAAGGCCGTATTGCAGGGCAATTCTGAAGAGATTTTGGCCCGGCTGCACAACGTGGATGCGCTCGCCGCCGGTCGATGTTTCGGTGGATTCTGCCCCGGATTGCGAGGTGACGGGCGTGGCGGTGGCCTCTGCCGTTTCCGGGGTGGCGGCAGATTCGGTGGTTGTCTCGCCGGTGGAAGCTACGGGCGTGGGCGTGGCGGTGGCAATAGCCATCGTGGTCGGTTCACCTGCGGGGGCGATGGGGCTGCCCGGTTGAGGGTTTAAGGGCTGTGGTTGGCTGCCGGGTTGCTCACTTTGGACGCTGCCGGCATCGTTGGTGGTGGCCGGTTCGGTTGGTTCAGCTTCTCTCTCACGGGCGCAGCCGGCTAATAATAGTCCGGCGATAATCATCATAACCAGAACGAAGGGGGTTAATTTTGATTTTTTCATTATTTATCCTCTCTGATGGTCCGCCTGTGTTACACCGGCGCGCAACGCGCAATTTCTCAACCTTACATAACATAATATAACACAAGCAATCTTTTACGTCAAGTGACCGGCGCTATTTCCATAATTTTCATTGAGTTTGCAATTGTTACCCTGTTTACGTAAAATTTAAGTAACTATACAGCCTGGGGAGAAATGGCGCACAGATGACACAGATATACTCAACCGCGTCATAAAATAACAGTAACTACTCAGGCATCAGAGATAAAGTTACCAATTAGGGCGGCTGTGCCATTTTTTACCCCCCTCAATCCCCCCGTTGACGGGGGGAAGTGTTACATTCTCCCCCCTCACGAGGGGGGAGTTACGCGAAGCGGTTGCTTCATCAGAGGGGAGGGGTGAGTGGTTACAAATAACATGGATTTGCAGGAATACGCCGGTTTTTGTAGGGACGACTCTTGTGGTCGCCCAAATTCGGGCTGAAACACAGGGCAACCACAAGGGTTGTCCCTACCCCGAACCAACATATATCAGTGAAAAACTATGCAGGACTTACGCAGTTGAGTATAGTATAGACTATCAGTGACTGTTACTCCCCCCTTAATCCCTGATGAAGAAACCGCTTCGCGCCCTCTTTGAGGGGGGAGATGCCCTCTCCCCAAGCGGGGACACCGGCGGGACAGGGAGGGGGCAAAATTGCACACGGAGATTATTTTGACCTACCCCACCTTTGACCGCTCGCGCCTGCGCGTTAAACCCCTCGGCCAACGCCTTCACGATATGACGCTGGCCGAGATGCTGCCCCTTGACGCCGCGCTGCCCCCATTCGACCACCCCGATTTGGAAACCGTGGCCCGACACATTGTAGCGGCCCGCCAAAACAACCGCCCGGTAATACTGATGATGGGCGCTCACGTCATCAAACGGGGCATGTCGCGTTTCGTCATTGATATGATGGAACGCGGCTTCATCACCCACGTGGCAATGAACGGGGCCGGCCCCATCCACGATTACGAACTGGCCCTGATTGGGGCCACCACCGAAAGCGTGGCCCGCTACATCACCGCCGGGCAATTTGGGCTGTGGCAGGAAACCGGCCGGCTTAACGACATTATCCGGCAGGCCGCCGCCGCCGGCCTGGGCTACGGCGAAGGGGTGGGCCGGGCCATCGAAACGGGCGGCCTGCCCCATCGGAAGACCAGCATTTTAGCCGCCGGATACCGCCTGCGCGTGCCCGTCACCGTCCACATCGGTCTGGGCTACGACATCATCCACGAACACCCCAATTGCGACGGGGCCGCTTTGGGAGCCGCATCGTACCACGATTTTCTGGTTTTTGCCGAAACCGTCACCCGGCTGGAAGGGGGCGTTCTGCTCAATTTCGGCACGGCGGTGATGGGGCCGGAAGTCTACTTGAAGGCCCTGTCGATGGCCCGCAACGTGGCCCGCCAGGAAAACCGGGAAATCAGACACTTCACCACCGCCGTCTTCGATTTGATTCCGTTGGGCGACGACCTGCAGCAGGAAGCGCAAAAATCAGATTACCGCTACTTCTATCGCCCCTACAAAACCATTCTGGTGCGGACGGTGCAAGACGGCGGCCAAAGTTTTTACTTTTGCGGCGACCACCAATCAACGTTTTCCAGCCTGCGCCGGCGGGCGCTGACCCTTTCGGCCTGAAAAAATGAACGCACTCCCCGTATCCGAAACGCGCTTGCGGGCGCTGCTGGCCCGCTTTGCCGATATAACTGTTTTAGTGGCCGGCGATTTTTTTCTGGACAAGTACCTGCTCATCAACCCGGCGTTAAGTGAATCCTCGCTGGAAACCGGCCTGGAAGCCCGGCAGGTGGTTAAAACGCGGGCCGACCCCGGCGCGGCGGGAACCGTGGCCGCCAATTTGCGGACAATGGGGGTGAATGTGGTGGCCCTGGGCTTTACCGGCGACGACGGTCACGGCTACGAGCTTCGACGGGCGTTGGCCGGGCAGGGCGTCAATATCGACGCCCTGTTGCAACTGCCCAATCGGGCCACGCCCACCTACACCAAACCCACCCTCCAACACGCCGACGGCAGCCTGCGGGAACTGAACCGGCTGGACATAAAAAATCGCGCCCCCCTGCCGGCGGAGGCAGAGCAAACGCTCATCGCCCGCCTGACGGACATGGCGGCCACGGTTGATGCCGTAATTGTGATAGACCAGGCGCAAGAGGCCGAATGTGGCGTGGTGACCACCGCCTGCCGCGACAAAATCGCCGCCCTGGCTTCAGCCCGGCCCGACACGCTATTTTTCGCCGATTCCAGAGAGCGCATCCGGCTGTTCAGGGGCGTCATCATTAAACCCAACCAGCACGAAGCCATGCAGGGCACACAATGGC
This sequence comes from Chloroflexota bacterium, assembly GCA_024278015.1. GTDB lineage: Bacteria > Chloroflexota > Anaerolineae > 4572-78 > 4572-78 > JAJRUC01. The sequence goes on along the minus strand of JAJRUC010000361.1, from coordinate 903 downwards.
AGGCCGTATCCGCCCCCCCTGACCGCGCCATCGAAGCGCGGGCGCAGGCTCTTTTTAAGCAGAATGGGCGGCCTGTTTTTTTAACTTTGGGAGAAGCGGGTATACTTTTATGTGATGCGGACGGTTTGCGCCGTATTCCGGCCCGGCAGGTGGCCGGGCCAATCGACGTGGTGGGCGCGGGCGACAGCGCCACGGCGGCCATTGTGGCTTCGCTGGGCGCGGGCGCGTCTCCCGCCGAAGCGGCCTTCATCGGCAATCTGGCCGCTTCCATTACCATTCAGCAACTTGGCGCCACCGGCACCGCCTCGCCGGAACAGCTGATCAATTGTCAATGGTGAATTATAACAGGAGAATATATGTCTTATATCGAATGGTATCTGGATGAGGTTGGAAATATCTTGCAGCAAACGCCCAAAAAGGAAATTGAGGAAATTGTCGAGGCGCTGAAACGGGCGCGGATGGCGCGCAAGCAGATTTTTTTGATTGGCAACGGCGGCAGTGGGGCCACGGCCTCTCATTTTGCCAACGACCTGCTTAAAAGCACCCCGGCAGAAGGCAAACCCCGCATGAAAGTTATTGCCCTGACCGACAACATTCCGGTAATGCTGGCTTACGCCAACGATTGCGGCTACGAAACCATCTTCGCCGAGCAACTTGACGCGCTGGCCGAAACGGGCGACGTGCTGGTCGCTTTCAGCGGCAGCGGGCGCTCTCCCAACGTCATTCGGGCGCTGGATTTGGCCCGCGAGCGCAAGCTGACCACCATCGGCCTAACCGGGCGAGACGGCGGCCTGATGCCGGAACGGTGCGACGTTTGCCTGATTGCGCCCTGTGAACCGATGGAACAGATTGAGGACGTTCACGTGGTGCTGACCCATCTCATTTACTCCGCCATTCGGGATG
>JAJRUC010000360.1 GCA_024278015.1 Chloroflexota bacterium | reverse complement strand
CTGCGTTGCGTCTATTGCATGCCGATGCGCGGCCTGAAGTTTGTGCCCAACGCCGAACTTTTGCAGCCTGATGAGATTGAAACCATTGCCCGCGCCGCCGCCGCTATCGGCTTTCGAAAAGTGCGGCTGACCGGGGGCGAACCAACCCTGCGCCGCGACATTGTAGCAATTGTCCGCCGCCTGAAGCGCGTCGCCGGCATTGAAGAAGTAACCATGACCACCAACGGCTATCGGATGCCGAAACTGGCCCGGCCCCTGGCCGAAGCCGGTCTGGACAGGGTAAACCTGCACGTAGATGCGGTCAGCCATCATCAATTGCTGAAAACAATGCGCCTGGCCAAGGAAGATACCATTTGGCGGGCCATTGAAGCCACCGAAGCCGCCGGCCTGTTGCCCATCAAACTTAATGTGGTGGTTACGCGCGGCTTTAACGATAGCGATGTCCACACGATGGCCGCCCTGACCCTGAAGAACCCCTGGCACGTGCGCTTCATTGAATTGATGCCGCTGGGCGCGCCCGCCGGTATTGCTCTGGAAAATTACGTCTCTACCAAAGAGACCATCTCCCTGATTGAAGCGCAACTCGGCCCCGTCTTCCCCCTTAACGGCGGCCAACTGGATGGCGAAGCCCGGCTGTTCCACCTGCCCGGCGCAGAAGGTACGCTCGGCTTCATTAGCCCGGTCAGTAACCCGTATTGCGACGATTGCAACCGGATGCGCGTCACCTCCGATGGTAAAATCCGGTTATGCCTGCTCTCCGATAAAGAAATCAGCTTCAGAGAAACCCTGCGCGGCGGCGGCACGCACCGCGACCTGGTGGCCCTGTTCAAACAAGCTGTCACCCACAAACCCTGGGGCCACAAACTGGAAGCCGGCATTCACCCCGAATTGCGCACAATGAGTCAAATTGGGGGCTAAACGCACCCGGCCACAAAAAGGAGGCAATATGTCAGCAATAACCTTCTCCCCGCTCTCGCTTAATGAATGGCAACCTACCAGAGATACCCTGCACATTTACAGCAAGCTCCTGGGTAAAATTCGGGGGGCGTTGACCCCGCCCCTGCCGAACTGGTGGCACGTTAGCCTGCACGCCGGGCCAACCGGCCTGTTCACGCCACCCATTCCCCGGCCCGCTGACCCAAACGTTCATTTTTCGCTGACTTTAAATTTGACGGACCACGTGCTGGCGGTCAGTTTCTCCGATGAGACTCACCGGCAAACCGCGTTCGCGGGCCAAAGCCCCCACTCGCTGGCCGACTGGACCCTTTCCACCCTGAAACAGCGCGGCCTTGAGCCGGATATTGACCGCGCCCTCTTTGCCGAAACCGCCGTCCAACCCTACAGCCCCCAACACGCCGCCGATTATCTGCAAGCCCTGACGGCGGTAAACCACATCTTCCGGCAATTTAAAGCCTCGCTGGCCGGCGAAAGCAGCCCGGTGCAACTTTGGCCCCACCACTTCGACCTGTCGCTGGTCTGGTTTTCCGGGCGAGAGGCGGTTGTGCCGGCAGGCGCAGAAAGCGGACCGGAACAAGTCGGCTTCGGATTTTCCACCGGCGACGAAAGCATCTCCGAAGCCTATTTTTACGCCAATCCCTGGCCCGTACCCGACGGCATCCTGACCGACCCCATGCCGAATGGAGCAAGCTGGCACACCGCAGGCTGGGTTGGCGGCCTGCTGCCGTATAAAACCGTGGCCGGCGCGGCCAATCCCCAGGCCGTATTGCTCAACTTCCTGACGGCTGTGCAGCAACATGCGGCGAACCGGATGAAGTGACAGCCGGCCATGGACCCGGATGACCGCGTACTGGTAGCCGTTATGAATAATTTGCCGGATTGGCGCCTTGCGCAGGACGAAGGCTGGTATCGTATTCCGGCCAAAACCGCCCCCGCCGATGCGCCGTTCTTCGATTGGCTGGCCTTTTACTTCACCGCCCGCTTTGGGCCGGACCGCTGGGCCGTTCATTATTATGCCCGCATCACCGGCCACGAACTCCTCACCCGCGCCGACCTTTTCCCGGACCAGGCCCATCATCCCCGCGCCGGGCGATGGTATTACAAGTTGTCAATCGGGCCGCTTCAGCACAAACTGCCGCCCATCGTCAGCGGCGCATGGCGGCGCATTACCTTCATCAGCACCACCGGCCGACAGTTTGAAACCGCGCTGGACATTAAAGATCTAACGCTCCCCCAAACCGCATCATCCCGATTTTAATTGTAAAACCGGCCAACCTGTCCTGAAATATCAATGGTTGGTGTTATTATATACAGAAAGCACGGAGGGGAATGAACAACAACCACCGCAAGGAGTCCGGTCGGACGATGCTATCTGACACAAAAACGCTCTCTACAATGCAGACAGGCGATGCCGCGCTGTTTGAAACGTTATTTTTGCAGTATTACCAGCCGGTGTACGGCCTCCTGTTTCGATTACTGGGCAACCGGGCCGATGCCGAAGACGTGGCCCAGCAGGTTTTTTTGAAGCTGTACCACGCCCCCCGGCTAATGCGGGCCTGGGATGATGACGATACCAATCTGGCCGGATGGCTCTATCGCGTGGCGGTCAATACCGGCTACAACGCCCTCAGAAGCCGCAACCGTCGCCGAAGCCGGCTGGGCAGGCTCACGGCCCTGTGGCCCACCGAACACACCGCCCCGCCCAACCCGGAAACGTTCACCGAGCGTCAGGAGCAGCAAGCGGCGGTGCGCCGAATTTTGGCCGCCATGAAACCCCGCGACGCCAAACTTTTGTTGCTGCGCCACAGCGGGCTTTCGTACAAAGAGATTGCCGCCGCCCTGCGCATCGCCCCCGGCTCTGTCGGCTCTTTGCTCACCCGCGCTGAACGCGCCTTTGCCCAAAGGTATCGGGCCACCTTGACTCAGGAGGAGACTTATGCGACTGACTGAAGAAATTTTGCAAGCGTATCTTGACCGCGCCCTGCCCCCGGCAGACCGCCGGGCCGTTGAAGCTCATCTGGCCGAATCACGGGCAGCGCAAACAGAGTTGGCCCGTCTGCGGCAAAACCGGCAGCGCCTTGCCGCCGCGCTTGATACCCTGACGCCCGCCCCCACCGACCTTTCAAACAGCCGCCGCGCCTTGCTGCGGCTGCAAACAACCCTTAAGCAGCAACCCGCTCAAACGCCATTCGGATTGACAGAAAGGATAAAACCTGTGTTTAACCGTTCCAAACTAAAACGATACCGACCCGCCCTGACCGCCGCCACGATGGTGGCGCTTGTGGCCCTGTTGTTGAGCTTCGCCCCCGTCCGGGCAATGGCCGGCAACCTCTTGAAGATATTACGCGTGCAAAATGTGCAAATTGTGCCCATTAACGCCGCCAATCTGGAAAATATGCAAAATAACCCCGAACTGAACGACCTGATGAGCCGGCTTCAGCTTGAACCGCAAGTTATCTCCGGCAATGGTGAGCCGCAGGAAGTCGCTTCACTGGCCGAAGCCATCGATATGGTTGATTTTGCCGTGGCCCGGCCGGTCAATCCGCCGGCCGCCATCGGCGAGCTGCAAACGGTGATGGTTCAGGACAAAACCGTTTATAATCTGCAAGTGGATAAAGACCTGCTGGGCGCCATCTTCGAGGCGGCGGACATAGAGGTTGACTTGCCCGATTCGCTGAACGACGCGCCCATCATCCTCACCCAGCCGCAAGCCGTCATCCAGAGTTGGGGCGCGGGCAATGAAGAAACCCTCCACTTTGTGCAAATGCCTTCGCCGGAAATTGAATACCCCGACGACCTTGACCTGCAAGCCCTGGGCACTGCCGGGCTGCAACTGCTGGGCATGCCCAAAGCCGAAGCAATGGCCCTGGGCGCCACCATCGACTGGGCCAACACCCTGATTTTACCCATCCCCACCGATGCGGATATGACCGTGACCGAAGTGGAAGTGGGCAACGACAAGGGTTTCCTCTTCACCGCCAAATCCGACGGATTTGAAACGGCGCTGATGTGGCAAAGCGGCGCCAAAACCTACTTTATGGGCGGCGCCATCAATGCGGATGCCCTGTTGAGTCTGGCCGCATCGGTTAAATAACTGATGTTACGCAGTTTAAAATTTGACAAATTCAAGATACGGTCAATTTTGGTTTTACCCCCTGATAAAGAAACCGCTTCGCGTCCCTCTATCCCCCTCCCTGACCCTCCCTCTCAAAGGGGGAGGGTCAGGGAGGGAATGTGCCTTGAATGGTTACAAGAAAACCGTCATCTGAAAATTAACGCCCATAGAAAACTTTCCCGAAAAATCATGACCCAACCCGCAATTTCTACCGCCAACCTGAGAAAAGAATACGGCCAAACCGTGGCCGTGCAAGACCTGACCCTGACCGTGCCTGCCGGAGAGGTGTTCGGGTTTTTGGGGCCAAACGGCGCCGGCAAATCAACCACCATCAAAATGTTGATGGGGCTGGTTACGCCCACCGCCGGACAGGTGAGCGTGCTGGGGCAATCGCCGGGCCGGCCCGCCGCGCGGGCCAAAACCGGCTTTTTGCCGGAGCATTTTCGCTTTCATGAGTGGCTCAAAGCGAAAGAATTTTTGACCGTTCACGGCAAATTGTACGGTCTTGCGGCAGAGACGCTCAAAACGCAAGTTCCCCGCTTGCTGGAGATGGTGAGCCTGCAAGACAGCGCCGACACCCGCCTGAGCAATTTTTCCAAAGGCATGTTGCAGCGCATTGGCCTGGCCCAGGCCATGCTCAACAACCCCGCCCTTGTTTTTCTGGATGAACCGACCTCCGGTCTGGACCCGCTGGGCCGGCGGCTGGTGCGGGATGTCATCCACCGGCTGAAAGAGGAGGGGACGACCATCTTTTTGAACTCGCACCTGTTGAGCGAAGTTGAAAAAACATGCGACCGGGTGGCGTTCATTAAAAAAGGGCGCGTCATTCGCACCGACCGCATGAGCGACTTGCTCAACCGGGCCACAGAAGTGCATCTGCGGGTAGATGCCGCGCCGCCCGCGCTGGCAGAGGGCCTGCAAAAACTGGGCCGGCAGGTGCAAGTTAACGGCAATCGCGTTTCGCTGCTGGTTGATTCGCCGGAAATTGTGCCGGAAATTGCCCGCCTGACCATGCAACTGGGCCTGAAACTGTACGAACTTCAGCCCGGCCAAACCTCGCTGGAAGAAATATTTGTCCGCATTATTGAAACCGAAGCGGAGGGCGACCTCGTATGAGCCTGTTGACCATCACCAGTCTGACCTTCAGGGAGGCGTGGCGCAAAAAACTGTTTTGGGTGGCCCTGGGGCTGGGGTTGGCCTTTTTGGCGCTGTTTGCCGTCGGCTTTCATTACGTCCTGGTCGATATTCTGGCCCATCCCCCCGGAGAAGCTCGCACCGGGCCGGGCATGAAAATTTTTATCAGCCAGATTAGCGGTATTTTTTTGATACTGGGCCTGTTTGCCGTCAATTTTCTGGTGGTGATGATGTCTGCCCTGACCAGCGCGGGGGCCATTGCCGGCGAAATCAGTTCGCACACCATCCAGACCCTGGTCACCAAACCGATACCGCGTTGGCACATTGTGCTGGGCAAGTGGCTGGGCCAGAGCGTAATGCTGGTCATCTACGTTATTTTTATGGCGGGCGGCCTGACCCTGGTGGTCTATTTCAGAACGGGCTACTTTCCGCCCAACCCGGCCGCCGGTATGAGCCTGCTGGTGCTGGAAGGATTAATTGTGTTGAGCATCGCCACCTTCGGCGGCACGTTTTTGCCCACAATGGCGAACGGGGTGCTGGTTTTTATGCTGTACGGCATCGCCTTTGCCGGAAGCTGGGTTGAGCAGATTGGCGCGGCCCTTAAAAGCGAAACCGCCGTGCAGGTGGGCATCATCGCCAGCCTGATTATGCCCAGCGAAACGATGTGGCGCATGGCCTCTGATTTGATGCAGCCCAAACTCATTCAGGAAGCGGCCTTCCCGCTGATAAGCCTGTACAGCAAGCCCAGCCAGGCCATGATTGTTTATGCCGTCGGGTATTTGCTGGTTTTTTTGATGGCGGCAGTGTACGTGTTCGAGAGAAGGGATTTGTAATTAGCGTCCGGCGATTGGGGTTATTTCCACCAGCGTAATTTCCGGGGGGCAGAACAGCCGCATGCGGGGGGCGCTTAGCCCTTCCAGGCCGATGCCCCGGCTGACGTACAGGGTGGTGCCGTTTTCATCGTAGCGGCCCGCCTCGTATTGTTTGCCGGTGGCCGCACTGGTGATGACCGCCCCGTAGCCCGGCACGCGAACCTGGCCGCCGTGCGTGTGGCCGCACAGATACAGGTCAACATTGTAATGTTTGACCACGGGCATCAACTCCGGCGAATGGTACAAAAAGATAACCGGCCCGTTTGGGGGCAATCGCCCGGCCAACGCCTCAAATTGATGCCCGTCGAAAGCCATGTCGTGGGTGCAATCCATGCCCAGCAGGGTCAGCCGGCGCCCCGAACCGGCCCCAACTTCAACCACGTCGTGCCGCAACAGCCGGCCGGGCAGCCCGTCAAAATGCCGGGAGGCCACCGCCGGCAAATCGACGGGGGGGCTGCCCAACGTGGCGTACACCCCGAAAGGGGCATCAATTTTTGCCAGCAGGCCGCGCACTTCTGCTATGGCCGCCGGATGGTCATTGTACGACAGGTTCAGGTAATCGCCGGTAATGACGATGATGTCGGGCCGGGCTTCGGTAATCAGCTGCAGCAGTTTTTCCTCCCGCCGGGTCAGGCGTTCCAGATGGATGTCGCTCAGGTGCAGCAGCCGAATCGGCGCGGCCCCGGCGGACATACGCGGCGAGGCCACCCGGATGGTGGTCATGCCCAGCCGATGCGCTTCCACCAGCATACCCCAGCCGTAAACCGCTGTTCCCGCCGTCTGCAACACAAGCATCGCCCCCAGTCCGGCCGGCGGTTGCCAAATGGCCGCCACCAGCAAGGCAACGGCCACCACGCCCAGGCGGGGCAGCAGCAGCACCAGCAATTGGGGCACAATCGGCCCAAACGAAATTTTACGCCGGGGCAGCCACCACAACAGCGCGGCATCCAGCAGCACGGCTACCACAAACGACACTCTGGCCCACAACGCCGCCGCCGGCGCGACCCAGGCCCACAGCCCAAAGACAATTGCCGCCACCACGCCCAGCCCCAACCACGGCACAACCGGAGATTTGCGCTGAAATTCCTGAAAAAAGACCATCACATTATGTAACCATCGTTCTTCCAGCACAGCCGGATTGGGTTTTGGCGGAGGCGTGGCGGCGGTTTGGGTCATTGATTGCGTTTCCTTTTCAGCAACAGCAGCGTAAAATCATCAGATTGGGGGTGCGGGCGGGTAAAATCGAACACAGTTTGGTACAGGCTATCGACCAGCGCGACAGCGGCCATCGACCAGTTGGCCCGCAGAGCGGCCAGCAGCCGCTCTGCGCCGAACATATCGTCCTGGGCATTGAAGGCTTCGGTCACGCCATCGGTATAAAACAGCACGCCGTCACCCGGCTCCAGTTGCGCCGATTTTTGCTCAAAGTCCGCCGTATCAAGCACGGCCAGCACAATGCCGTTGGCCCGCAGCGTTTCGGTGCGGGTCGATTGTCTGACCACGATGGGCGGGTTGTGCCCGGCAGAGGCGTAATCCAGGCGGCCGTTTTCCAAATAGAGGACCGCGCAAAAGGCGGTCACAAACATGCCTTGCCGGGCGCTTTCGGCCAGCAGCTGGTTGACGCGGGCCAAAATTTGGGCGGGTTGGTCCAAATCAAGGGCCACCGCCCGCACCAGCGAACTGGTTCGGGCCATGAACAGGGCGGCGGGCAGGCCCTTGTCGGCCACATCGGCGATGATAATCAGCAGCCGTTGGCCGGACAGCGGAATAATATCGAAGAAATCGCCGCCCACTTCGCGGGCCATACGCCAAAACGAAGCCAGTTCCCAGCCGGGCGGGGCGGGCAATTCATCCGGGATGAACGAAGCCTGAATCTCGCGGGCCAGTTGCAACTCGCGTTCAAATTGCTGTTGGCGCGCGCGTTCCGCGTACAGGCGGGCGTTGTCGATGGCCAGAGCGATGTGATAGGCGATGCCGGTTAAAATATCCCGTCGTCTGGCGGCCAGCGCCGAATGGGCCGGGGGCTGCTGGTCAACCACCATCAAGGCCCCCACCACGCTGCCTTTAACGTTCAAGGGCAAAATTATGCCCTGAAAACGGGGGGCGGAAAAATACGGGCGCAAGACCGGCGGCAGGTCAACCAGTTGTTGCAGGGGATGGGGTTGGCCGTCGGTCAGGGCGGCTTGCAAGGGGGCAAAATCTCGCAAATCCATAGTCAACGGCAGGCCGGGCAGCCGAAAGCCGCGCAGGGCAGAGAGAGTACACTCGACGCCGTTGTATACAAACACCAGACACTGACTCACCCCGGTCAGCATGGGGGTCAGGCGGGCCACCGTATCCAGCACTTCAGACAGGTCTGATTGCAAAGCGACCACCTGGGCCACCTGCAACAGAGCCGTGCTGACCCAGGCTTCGGCTTGCCGGGCCTCAACCAGTTGCGCGGTTTGAATGGCTGAAGCGGTTTGGTGGGCAATGCCGCTCAGGATGCGCAAATGTTCGGTGGAAAAAATTTGCTCCGGGCGCAACAGCATCATCATCAGCCCGTTCAAATCTCCTTGGGAGAGGAGGGGCAAAAAGAGCAGGTTCTGCCCGCCGAACAAGGGGGCCAGTTCCGGCGGAAGCCGGACATCGGCGTTTTGGGGGGACACCACCACCGGCTGCTTCAAAATTGCCAGCCGGATAACCAGCAGGGTTTGCGCAGACAGGGGCGCGCCTTCCAAAACGGTCTGTTGCGCCGGGCCAAAACCGTAGGCCGCCACGCACTGAAACACCTCGGCGGCGGGCGGCTTTAGCCAGATGGCCGTGGCCCGCACCCCGGCAATGATGGGGCTGATGCGCGTCACCGCCGCAAGAATCTCGTTTAGCCCGCGCAAGTTGCGGGTGGCTTCGGCCACTTGCAGCAGGGCCGTGCTGACCCAGGCCTGTTGTTGCGCTTTGTGGTACAGTTCGGTATTCTGGATGACAACGGCGGCCTGTCCGGCGAAGATTTCCAGCAGGCGGCGGGCTTCGTGCCCAAAGCGGTTGGCCTGTCGATGGGCCAGCACCAGCACGCCCAGCACATCTTCATCAACGGTCAGGGCCGCGCCCACCGCCGAATGGGTGGGCGGAAACTGTTCGGCCAGGGGGGAAGGGGGGTCTTCCGGGCGACGCACCAGGGCGGCATCGGCGGCCACAATGTCATCAAACCAGGGATGGGTGACGGTTGTGGGGGGCGGATCTGCCTTAAGGCCGCACCCGATTTTAAACCGGAAACCGTCATCGGTTTTGAGCCAGATGGCGGCAAAGGTCATCGGCAAAATGACGTTAAGCTGCTGTAAAATCGCCTTCAGGGTGTTATCGAGGGTTTCTTTGGCCCGCACCACCCCGGCAATTTCCCGCAGGCTGTCTGCCGCCTGCCGCCGCCAGCGCTCGGACCGAAACAGGATGGCGTTTCGCAGGGCAATGGCAATGTTGGCCGCCAGCGTCTCCAGCAACCACAGGTCATCGGCGGTGAAGGCGTCAAACGATTCGCTTTCAATATCGAAAACGCCCAGAACCTCATCGCCAAAACTCAGGGGCACGGTCAATTCCGATTTGATGTCGATGCCGGGGGGAGAGAGTGGCCGAAAGTGGCTATCGGCATGCACGTTGTTGACCAACGCCGCCTGGCCGGTTCGGGCCACCCAGGGGATAATGCCGCTGTCGTCATGTAAATCGAAGGATAATTCCCGCCTGATATGGGTGGCGTACAGGCCCACGCCCGCTTTAAATTCAATCCAGCAGCGGCCCGGATGCACCACAAAAATATGCACAAAGGGATAGCCGAATCGCTCATGCAGCAGGTTAGCCACCAGTTGCAGCAGGTTATCCAAATCCAGCTCAGAGACGATGGCCCGGCTCACTTCAGCGATGGCCCGCAACTGTTCAAAAGGGGTATCGAAGGATGCGTGGGGGGGGGCGGGCGGAGGCGGATGTTGGGCGTCCGTCATGCCGGGGGCGTCCGTTTTTTAAGCATCACCAGTTCGTTGCGCCCGGGTTTAAAAGAGAAGGAGACTTCGTCCATCAATTGTCGCATCAAAAAAAGGCCCAACCCGCCTGCGCCCCACTCTTCCAGGGGGGCGCGCAAATTGGGCGCTTCGACAAGTTGCGGGTTGAAGGGGCGGCCAAAATCAACAATCGTCACCCGCAAGCCGGCGTCAAGCAGTTCGCAGCGCAGGTGAATATCGCCTTTGCCCTCGCCGCCGTAGGCGTGTTCGATGATATTGCTGCACGCCTCGTCCACCGACATTTGCACGGCGTACATCGCCCGGTCGTTCAACCGGGCGGTACGCGCCCACTTCGTCACAAAATCGGTAATTTTAACCAGATTTTGGTATAACCCGGCAATTTTTAACGATGCGTCCGCCGTCATGGGCTAAAAACTACCCACTGCTTCCGCTTCGGTTTTGTAGACGCTGAAAATGCTCAACAAGCCGGCCAGTTCCAGCACTTCGTAAAGTTTGGGCGACGCCTCTGCCAGCAGCAGATTGCCCCGGTTCCAGCGTTTGCAGGTTTTCAGGATGTCAATAAGCTGTCGCAGCCCGGCGCTGGACATAAATGACACCCCCGAAACGTTCAGCACAATTTTAAAGCGTCCGGCTTTGATGATGTCGTGCAGCGCCCGGCCCAATTCCGGGGCGGTATCGCTGTCTACCCGACCCCTGACTTTTACCAAATCACATCGACGTAATTCCTGCCCGGTAATTTCCAGCATAAGTTCCTCCGTGAGAAACAGCGGTCAGCAATCAGCGCCCGGCATCAAAACAAAAAGCCGAAAACTGCCGGCTGACCGCTGAAAGTTCTTGTAAAAACAACTTTCGGTTCTACAGTTATACTATATCATATTTTTTAGTTGAGGCCAAACTAATGTTGCGTCAGGGCTGGAATGACGGGTTGGCGCCGGGACACGATGCAGCGTGCCCTGCCATTAAATCATTGTTGACGCAGTACTAATTTGGTTCCTGTTGGATGATGAGTACCGCAGCCATAGCCAGACCCATGCACAGCCAGTAAATTGCCACCAGATGGGTGAAGGTGATGTTGAAAAAGAAGTGGTCGAAGATGCCGCCCACCATTGCCCCCAAAACGGCCAGCGAAAACCCCAGCAAGGGCGCTTCCAGCCGGTGTCCGGCGGGCAGGGTGCGCCACGCGCGAAAGACCGTCGCAAAAAAGATCGCGCTGATGAGCAGATACAGGGCCAGGCCCACCAGCCCCATTTGCTCGGCAATGAGCAGGTACAGGCTGGAAACCCCGATGTAAATATCAATATCCGGCGCGCCGGAAAACCCCACGCCCATCAACGGATAGCGGGCAATGAGGGTGAAAGCGTCTTTGTATTCCCCAAAACGCATTTGGGTGGCTAAATCCGCGCCCTGCACCCCCTCAATAAACCGGGAAACGTAAGTTTGGGTTTGGGGTAAAATCAGCATTATTGCCGCCAAAAGGGCCATATAAAGCAGTAATTTTCGATAGCGGAGCAGGCTCATTACCCCCAGGGCAACCACCACCCCCACCAGCGACCCGCGCGAATAGGTGAGGTACAGCAGCAGCAGCATCGAAGCGGCGATGGCGGCCAGATAAAATCGGGGCAATACCGCTTTTTTGGCGAACAAGAAGGCCACGGCAATGATAGCCAAAATGATGAGCAAGCCCCCCAGGGCGTTGGGGTCAATTGAAGTGGCGATGGCCCGCATGGGGTTGTCGGGATTGTCTTCAATGTAACGCAAGATATTTTCGGTGGGATAGCCGAAAATACGCAGCCGGGACAGGACGGCGATGGTCCAGGTTTCGGGGATGAAGTAGAAGGCAATCCCGGCCACAGACATCGCCCCGCCGGCCAGCAGGAATACGGAGGCGATTTGCTCAAGCTGTTTGGCGGTGCGTACCTGGTTGACGGCGATGAAAAAGAGCAGCACCACCAGCAGCACTTCGGCGTAGTTGCGTAAAATGTAGGGTGTGAGCGAGGCGTGCGCCAGCCCGGCGATGAAGGCCACCACCGACCAGCCCAAAAAAGCGAAAATCGGCGTGCCCAACGGCGACCCCTCGAAGGTTGTTTCGCGCCCGGTGACAATGCGCAAAACCCAAACGCCGAACAACGCGGCTAAAATGACATCCAGAAAAGTGGGGGTGAATCCAATTTTAAACGGCAGGGCGGCGTAAGGCAGCAGCACAATCAGCAGCACCAGCGCCACCAGCCCCCATTGGGTGCTGCGCAGCATCAAATAGCCGGCCACGGCCACAGCTATCAGGGCCACGGCCATCAACGGCCCCAACCCGCCGAACAACAGCCCCACCAGCCCCCCGGCAACCACCACCACAATCAACACGCCGGCCAAGGCGGTTTTGGGGTCATCGGCCACCACCAGCGCTCTCAGTTTTTCCAGCAAGTTATTTTGTACCATACGGTTTCAAATTATACCGTCTTTTTCCGCAGAAACAATATCACTCCACATTGATGGCAATATCCAGCGTCACATGGTCGGCCAGGGGTTGCCCGGCTTCATCCAGCGCGGCCAGCCGCCGGCCGGTCTGCGGATTGTACAGCCCCACCCAAAGCTGATACCGGCCCGCCGGCGCGTCGGCGGGCAGCGAAAGGCGATACGGGTCGGTTATCTGCTCGTTGGGCTGCCAGGCCGTGGTGGGGTACGCCCCCCCCACCGGCTGATTATCGTACCCGGCCCGCAAAAAGCCGGTCGGGTCAATTAACTGGACGAAGACGGTCAACGGCGCAGCGGTTGGCCCCGCCGCTTGCCAATACAGGCGCAAAGCCAGCGTTTCCCCCGGTGAAAGTTGCATTGTGTTTGTGGACAGTTTGTTGGCTATCCGAAAGCCCCGCAAAGTGATACCCTGCTCAAAAACCGCCGGCTGCCGGGTCATCGCCGCAGAAATGCCCGCCGGAGTAAGATAGCCGGTCACTCGCGCCCAATGAAAGTCGGCCTGCTCAATGCGGTCGGCGTGGCGCAGCAGCCACGTTTCAACCAGTTTTTGGTCATCCCAGCCGGCGGCATTGACCGGCACAAACCACGCCCGCCGGTACGGGGCCAGCAAGTCGGTCAGTTGGCGGTCAAGTTCCGCCGGGGCCGGGTTCGGCTGGAAGGGCACCAAAAAGACGGGGGCGCGCGCCGCCGCCGGCAGGGGATTGGCGGTATCGAGGTAATAGGTGACGGCGGCTTCCGGAAAATTATACAGGATGACGTCGGTTTCGGCCTGCCGGCGCTCCAGAAGATAGCCAATCGTCTGCCGCCACTCCGGGCTTTTGGCCCGGTCGGGGTTGAAGTGGTCGGCGGCCAGGACTGCGCCGTTCAAGCCGATGGCCCACACCAGCGCCGCCACCGCCGGCCATTTCCCCGCCACACGCCACAATCGGTCTATGCCCGCCGCCAGAAAAATCAG
>JAJRUC010000359.1 GCA_024278015.1 Chloroflexota bacterium | reverse complement strand
GGCATTTACGAAACCGGCATCGCCTATGAAGAAGGGGCGGCGGTAATCGCTCTGCGCGACGCCCAGATTGCCTTCAAAAAACCGCGCCAGGTTGGCTTTTATCAAATAAAAGTGCGCAACCCGGAACAGGCGGAAGCGGTGCGCCAGGTCATCGAAAACCGGTTTGGGGACGATGTGGCCGTTTCAATGGCCGCCGATTTTCTGGAAGGCCGAAATGACATCAAAACCATGAAAAGCATGATGGGCGCAATTTCTGCGCTGGCAATTTTGGTGGGGGGCGTGGTGGTGACCAATACGATGGTTATGACCGTGCTGGAACGCACCCGCGAAATTGGCACCCTGCGGGCGTTGGGCTGGCGGCAGTCTCGGGTGCTGGGCATGATTTTAGGCGAATCGCTGACCTTGAGCGCGATTAGTGGCGGGGCCGGTATTTTGGTGGGGATAGGGCTGGCCCGGCTGCTGGGGCTTGCTCCGGGCATGAACGGTTTGCTTTCACCTGCCTTTACGCCCGGCATATTGGGGCAGGGTTTTGTGGTGGCCCTCTTGTTGGGGGCGGTGGGCGGCCTGTATCCCGCCTGGCGGGCCGGAAAACTCAGGCCCATCGAAGCCTTGCGCTACGAATAAATAATCGTTTGCACAAACACTTTGGAAGGGATGGAGCTATGTCACGTAGAACACTGATTATTCTGGGCGTTGTGGCCCTGATAGTCACAGGGGGATATTACGGCTACAGCAATTATTCCGCCGGCCAACCCGAAGCTACTACGGAACCGGTTGCCGTGGAAGACCTGCAAAGCGTCATTTGGGCTTCCGGCGAGATAGTGCCCGCGCGCTGGGCCACCTTAAGTACGCCCCTCGGCGGGCAGGTGGTGGCCCTGAGCGTGGCCGAAGGCGATTCTGTGCAGGCCGGCGATGAACTGATGCGTTTGGACGATGCAGACCTGCGCAGCGGCGCGCGTCGGGCCGAAGCCGCCCTTTCGGTGGCCCAGGCGCAGTTGGCCCAATTGCAGGCCACGGTTCGGCCCCTTGAAATTGCCGTTGCCGAAGATAATGTGCAGGCGGCCAACGCGGCCGTATCCGGCGCCCAGGCGCAGGTGACACAGGCCGAAGCATCGCTGGCCGGGGCGCTGGCCGGGGTAGCGCAGGCAGAAGCCGCCCGGAACCGCCTGCTGGCCGGCCCTTCCGCCGCGCAAAAGACAAGCGCGCTGGCGCAGGTAAAGCAGGCAGAAAGCGCCCTTCGACTGGCCCAGTCTGAGTATGATAAAATTGCCTGGGCCAACGAGATTGATTTAACGCCGCAAGCGATTGCCCTGGAAAGAGCCACGCTCAATTTTCAGGTGGCGCAGGCGGCCTATCAAACCCTGCTTGACGGGGCTGCCGCTGAAGACATTGCCGTCGCCGGGGCCGCCCTTGAAGGGGCCAACGCGGCAGTGGCGCAGGCCCAGGCCGCCGTCCTCAGCGCCGAAGCGGGCGTGGCCCAGGCCGAAGCCGCCGTGACTGCCGCCGAACATCAGCGCGATTTTGTGGCTGAAGGCGCCGTCCGCGCCGAATATATTGCCGTGGCCCAGGCCGCCGTTCAACAAGCGGACGTGAATTTGGCCGTGGCCCGCGAAGCGCTGGGCAAAGCAGTCATTTCCGCGCCGTTTGCCGGCACAGTCGGCCTGATTCATGTGCGGCAGGGTGAGCAAACCCTGCCCGGCCAACCCCTGATTGTGGTGGGCGATTTGAGCGTCCTTCGCATAGAAACAACAGACCTGCGCGAAACCGACGTGAGCCGCTTGCGGGTCGGCCAAACCGTGGATTTAACTTTTGACGCTTTGCCCAACATGCTGGTAAAGGGCCATATCGCCCATATCGCCATTCAAGCCGGTTCCGGGCAGGGCGGCACAAATTATGCCACCCGGATTGATTTCGACGATGAAATACCCCCGGCCTTGCGCTGGGGAATGACCGCTTTTGTAAATATTACTGTTGAAGAGTAACCAAATTTAGCAGAAGGAATTAAATAATGGAGAACACCACCAATCAAAAAAAACTGGCTGTCCTCATTGACGCAGACAACAGCCAACCTTCAATTGTTGAGGCGTTGCTGGCTGAAATTGCCAAATATGGCATTGCCAGCGTTAAACGTGTTTACGGAGACTGGACTACTCCCAATCTTAAAGGCTGGAAAGAGGTGCTGCTGGAATACGCCATCCAGCCGGTGCAGCAGTTTCGCTACACCGTGGGCAAAAACGCTACCGACAGCGCGTTAATCATCGACGCGATGGATTTGCTGTATACCGAAAAACTCGACGGCTTTTGCGTGGTTTCCAGCGACAGCGATTTTACCCGCCTGGCTTCCCGTATTCGGGAAGCCGGGCTGACGGTGTACGGCTTTGGAGAAAAGAAAACGCCCAAGCCATTTGTAGGCGCGTGCGATAAATTCATCTTCACCGAAATTTTGCGCGAGGACAAAACCGCCGATGTGGCGCCGGGTAAAACGACGGCCACCAATCAGCTTAAGCAGGATGCCCGGCTGATTAACCTGCTGCGCAACGCCGTTGAAGACTCGGCAGATGAAGACGGCTGGGCCTATTTGGGCAATGTGGGCCAGAATATCGCCAACCAGTCGCCGGAATTTGACCCCCGGAACTACGGCTACAAAAAACTGGGCGAATTGATTAAAGCCACCAAACTGTTTCAGATTGACCGGCGCGGGGCGGAAAACGCCTTTGGCGCGCAAATTTACATCAGAGACGCCCGCCGAAAATAGGGTTAACCTGAATGTAGAGGTTACTGCCAATGTGCGTTTAACCCCCTCCCCAACCCTCCCCCTGGCAGGGGGAGGGAATATTTTCCCCCTCTTTGAGAGGGGGATTAAGGGGGGAGAAAAGCGATAATGCCCAAACTCCGATTCAGGCAAGGTTAATAAATTTAAACCCGTTCCCAGGCCGGGCGCGTGTCCGCGCGCGCTGCCAGCGCATCGAGTTGCATTTGCAGATCGTGAATCTGGTCGCGGAGCAGGGCCGCCTTCTCAAATTCCAGTTCGGCGGCGGCGGCCTTCATCTGTTTGGTCAATTGCTCAATGGTATGCCGCAATTCATCGGGGGGCATGGGGGCGGTGATGGTATATTCCCCGCCGGCTTCGGCCACCATAGCCACCGCCGGTTTTGCTTCGGGCCGGGTTGTCTGGAAGACCATATCCCGGATTTCCTTCATAATCGATTGCGGTTCGATGCCGTGTTGCCGGTTGTGGTCAAGTTGCTTTTTGCGGCGGCGATTGGTTTCGTCAATGGCCCGGCGCATCGAATCGGTCACTCTGTCGGCGTACATGATGACCAGCCCTTCCACGTGGCGGGCGGCCCGACCGATGGTCTGCACCAAACTGGTCTCAGAGCGCAAAAACCCCTCTTTGTCAGCGTCAAGAATCGCCACCAGCGATACTTCCGGCAGGTCAAGTCCTTCGCGTAGCAAGTTAATGCCCACCACCACATCAAAAACCCCCATCCGCAGGTCGCGCAGAATTTCGACGCGCTCCAGCGTTTTAATATCGCTGTGCAAATATTGCACCTTCAGCCCGGTTTCTATCAGGTATTCCGAAAGGTCTTCGGCCATGCGTTTGGTGAGGGTGGTAATGAGCGCCCGCTGTCCGTTGTCAACCCGCCGGCGCACTTCGTGAATCAGGTCGTCAATCTGGTGTTCGGTGGGCTTGACCACCACTTCCGGGTCAAGCAGGCCGGTGGGCCGGATAACCTGCTCGGCCACGTGTTCGGCATGGGCCAGTTCATACGGGCCGGGCGTGGCCGAGGTGTAGATAACTTGATGGATGTGGTCTTCCCATTCGGCAAAGGTCAGGGGCCGATTATCCAGCGCGCTGGGCAACCGAAAGCCGTAATCAACCAGCACGGTCTTGCGGGCGCGGTCGCCGTTGTACATGCCCCGAATTTGCGGCACGGACATATGACTCTCATCCACAATAAGCAGAAAATCGTCCGGGAAATAGTCAATCAGGGTCCACGGCGTTGAGCCGGGCGGACGTTGCGACAGGGGGC
>JAJRUC010000358.1 GCA_024278015.1 Chloroflexota bacterium | reverse complement strand
CCGCGCTTACGCCGTAATTTTGCGCCAATTCTTGCACCGCCAGCAAACTGGGTTTCAGATAGTCTCTGGGCAGCATTTGCGCTTCATCAAAAATGATGACACTTTTAGCGATATTATGCAACTTTCGCGCAGATTTTTTCTTGCTGGCAAAGAGCGATTCAAAAAATTGCACATTGGTTGTGACCACAATGGGAATATCCCAATTTTCTGCGGCAAGTTTTAGCTTTTCATTTACTTTGTTGGTCTCGTCATCCGTATTTTTATGTTTACCTTCCCAATCAAAGTTGGAGTGATGCTCTAAAATATTGTCCGGCCCTAAATCTCCCAGTGCATCCCTGAACACGGCTGCGTTTTGTTCAATAATGCCGGTAAAAGGAATGACATAGATAATACGCTTTAAACCGTGTTTGATGGCGTGATTCAGCGCAAAAGCCATTGACACAAAGGTTTTGCCGCCGCCGGTTGGTACGGTTAAGGTAAAAAAGCCCGGCTCGCTGTTTGCCAGTGTCAGACAATGTTTCAAGGTTTCCGTCCGCTTGCGGTTGAGGTCGTTTTGCGGGTTGTCAAACCGTTGTAAAAACCGGTTGAACTGTTCGGCCAGGGTGGAAATGTTGGCGTGCTGCCCGCGTGGTTTGACGGCACCTTGCATATAGCGTTCAGTTTCAAGCCAATCAGCGTCAACTAATGTGGAGAAAATCATCCGGATTAGAAAGGAAATTGAGAATCCAACGTATTGTTTTTCCCGTTCACCCAGGCGAAAACAAGCCGGTTTCAGAGAGCGACGGGGTAAGGTGAGTAATTTTACGTCAATTTCTGTTTTGTAGGCGTCATAGTTCTTTAACTTCTTTTTCTCGCGCCTTGCCAGCAGGGTGCCATCGCCGGGCATATCGCCCATACTGCCATAATCCGGCAGTCCCGTATGGTGTCCGGCAATACAATAAGAAAGCAGTTCGGCAAAATCTCTTTGCGGGGGTTCAGGAAATAGTTTCATTATTTCCCTTGCCCCGGCGGTGGCGTGGTCTACGCGCTGGCTACTCCCTCGCAAACGCGTCTGGAATTCTTTTGAATATTTGCCGAGGTCATGCAACATTCCCGCCGTTTTTGCCAATTCCGAAACGCCCGCGTCTTCTCCCAACTCAAAGGCTAATTCAGCGGTTGCTTTCAAGTGGTTTATCAGCAACTGCCATTCAGATTCGTCTACATCATCTTTTGAGTGAGCGTAAAACTGTTCGGTGCTGTTTCCCACCTCTCTCACCCCGTACAACTCCGCCAATTTCTTCGTTTCCCGTTCCAGCGATTTTCGCAACCATTCCGGCGAAACTACCTCTACAGCGGCTCCCCACCCCCGAATCCAGGGGAGCATCTCGCGCGGTTCAGCAATTTTGGCTTGCCAAATTAACGTGCCGTCCGGCTGCAACGTAATCTCTTGCCGGGGATGCCAGATGCTTTCCTGCACGCGCCGCACGGCCACCGGGTCTGTGAACCGCAATCGCACAAGTTGCGGGGCGGCATCACTGTTCCAGATGCCCCATGAATAATCGAACAGCGTTTCTTCTGAAAAATCGGCGTCCACTTCATACGGTTCTGTGGTGAGTGAGGCGCGTTCAATGCGGTCAATCTTAAACGCGCTCATTTTTTCAAATACGTTGCTGTAGCCAATAACGTAAACGCTGTCGCTCCACGGTGAAGGTTCAATCAAATACGGTTCGATGATATGCGTGTGCGCCTGTTTCCCCCTCAACCCCCGATACCGGATTTTGACTTTGTACCCTTCCAGCCACCCCCGCAACAACTCTTCTACAATCGCTTCGTGACGGGCCGCGTCCGGGTGTTCCGGCGATTTGGCCGCCGCCTTGACCAGTTTTTCGGTCATTGGTTGGTAGAGAGCCAGAGCCAGTTTTTCAAGGGCGCTTTGCACCAGTTTTCGGCTTAACCGCGTGCTGCGGCTCAATCGCCGGGCGGCAACGTACAGCGTTAAAGCCTCGCCCCGGCTGACCCGCAGGTTGGACAGAAAGGTTTTGTCATCAATCCGGTAGCGACCCCGCCCGGTTTCAATAAATTCAATCCCCATTACGTCTCTCATCCGTTTTCGCCGCTTGTATATCGCATCACGTCCAACTTCAAAATATTCCCCCAATTCGTTATCGGTGCAACCCCGACCCGGTTTGGCGTACATGTATAGCAGTTCATCGTCGTTGATTAAGCGTGGCATCATTTCTCCTTTCGAAATACTGCGCCTGGCAATATCATATCATACTTCGCTGCCAAATAACGTGAATCGTGAGTAAATTTGTTGCCTAACCTCTCCGTCGCCGGAAGATCCCCAAAAATCCCCGTTTATCTTCCTGCAATAGCACCCCGGTTGTTTCATCCATTGTTGCCAATAGACGAGAGACCGCTTGCGGGTGCATTCCGGTTTGCCGGGCAATATCGTTGGCCCGAATTCGTCCATCATCAGTTTGAATGCAGTTTAAGACCTTGTGTGCGTTTGCCTCATTAATTCTGCGCCCCATTGTAGACACCTCCGTTATGGTTGAGATGTCTACAAGATAAACCACCATTGTTGCCGTCATGGCAGCAATCAGCTTAAAGTTTGTGGTAGTAGCTCACATGGACTGATGGCAAATGACCAATGACGTATCCCGATTGCAAACAGTTTTCGTCCATCAGTCAAAAAATACCACTACCAGGTTTCTGAATTTGTGGGCCGGGATATCCCGGGGGGGGGCGAGTGGAGCCGAAGGTGACGGGGCACTGATGGTGCGCCGCCTTGGTGATGATTGTGCGTCAGAATAGCGCAAAGCCCCGCAAATAATTTGCAGGGCTTTTGTGTGGGCGATACTGGACTCGAACCAGTGACCTCACGGATGTGAACCGTGCGCTCTAACCAACTGAGCTAATCACCCATCTTGATTTACGGGCGAATTATAGCACGGGCAGATTATTTTGGCAATTTAATTGCGCGATGTCGTTGCCCAAAATTAACGGCAGACCGGCGGCGTTAATGCAAAATTTGCGATAAAAACAGTTTGGTACGGTCATGTCGGGGGTTGGTAAAGAAATTATCCGGCGTATTCTCTTCCACAATCAGCCCGTAGTCAAAAAACACAATCCGGTCGGCCACGGTTTTGGCAAAGCCCATTTCATGGGTAACGGCCAAAATGGTCATCCCGGTTTGGGCCAGGACAATCATCACATCCAGCACTTCTTTAATCATTTCCGGGTCCAGGGCGGAAGTCGGTTCATCGAACAGCATAATTTCCGGTTCCATAGCCAGAGCGCGGGCAATGGCTACGCGCTGTTGCTGCCCGCCGGAAAGCTGGCCGGGATATTTGTCGGCCTGTTCCGGAATTTGCACCCGTTCCAGCAACTCCATCGCTTTGGCTTCAGCGGTCGGCTTGTCCCATTTGCGCACCCAAATCGGGGCCAGGGTGATGTTGTCCATCACGGTCAGGTGCGGAAAAAGGTTGAACTGCTGAAACACCATGCCAATTTCCTTGCGGATTTCAGCGATATTCCGCACATCGTTGTTTAATTCGATGCCGTTCACAAAAATTTCGCCCGCCTGATGCTCTTCCAGCCGGTTGATGGTGCGGATGAAGGTCGATTTTCCGGAGCCGGACGGCCCTAAAATGACCACCACTTCGCCTTTTTTGACGTTAAAATCAATGCCTTTCAACGCCTGAAATTCACCGTACCACTTTTTCACACCCCGGCACTCGATAATATATTCACTCATTGTGTTTCCTCCACGTAATTAGCGTTGACCCACGCCCAGTTGTTTTTCCAGTCTGATACTGGCAGACGACATAGCAAATGAGAAGACGAAATAGACCAGGGCCGCAAAGAGGTACACTTCTTTTTGCGCGCCCAAAAACCCCGCCTGCGAAAGAATGGATTGCGAAACATTCAGGAAGTCCAGCAGGCCGACAATTGCTACCAGCGAGGTATCCTTGAACAAGCCGATAAATTGTCCCACAATGGGCGGAATGACGGTTCGCAAAGCCTGGGGCATGATGATAAAGTACATCTGCTGAAAGGTCGAAAGCCCCAGCGCATCGGCGGCCTCATATTGCCCCCTGGGGATGGCTTGCAGCCCCCCCCGCACATTTTCGGCCAGGTAGGCCGCGCTGAAAAGGGCCGTGGCTACCATCGCCCGGAACATACCGGCCACGCGAACATCCGGCGGCAGGATGAGCGGCAGCATTACCTGGGCCATAAACAGGACGGTAATAAACGGCACGCCGCGCACAACTTCAATGTAAACGGTACTCATCCATTTGATGATGGGCATATCGCTTTGCCGGCCCAGCGCCAGGAGTACCCCAATGGGGAACGAGGCCAGAATCCCGAAAATTGCCAGAATAAAGCTGAGCAGCAACCCGCCCCATTTGCTGTATTCAATTAACGGCAGGAAGCTTGACCCTTTAAACCCGGCCAGCAGATACCAGATGAAAAAGGGCGATACGGCCCAGATGATGGTCATCGTGCGCCGCCCACGGACATTTTCGCCCCGATAGATAAACAGGCTGACCGAACCCATCACCACCAAAAGGCCGATGGCGATAAACACGCGGTAGTTTTGCGTTTGCGGGTACGGCCCGTGAATGAGAATTAAAATATTGGTGGTGATGGCCCGCCAGTTGGCTTTGGTTACGGCCCAACGCATAGACGGCACCAGCACAACGTACAGCAACCCCAATGACAGGATTGTCAGGATTGTATCGAACCATGAGCCGAACAAATGATGTTTCAGCCAGCCCAATACCCCCACTTCGGTGCGTGGCGGCGCTTCGTATGCGGTATTTATATCGGTTGCAGTCGTCATTTATCGCTCCCTGATTTTTACCCGGCTGTTAATGAAGTTCATTGTCGCCGAAATGGTCAAACTCAGCGTCAGATAACTGGCCATCAGCATTAAAATTACCTGCACCGATTGGCCGGATTGGTTGAAGGTAGTGGTTGCCACGGCAAACAGGTCGGCATAGCCGATGGCGATAGCCAGACTTGAGTTTTTAGCCAGATTGAGATATTGGTTGGTCAACGGGGGGATAATTACCTGTAACGCTTGCGGCAAAATAATCAACTGTAAATTTTGCGATTGCGTCAGACCCAGCGCGGTTGCGGCTTCGCGCTGGCCCTTCGAGACGGCCTGAATACCGGCCCGCACCACTTCGCCGATGTAAGCCCCGGTGTAGAGCGTTAGCCCGGCCAGCGCGCCGAAAAATTCCGGCGTCATTACCAACCCCAGATAGCGCTGATTTTCGTCTTTGGCGTAATTAAAGCCTTCAATAAAAGGGACTTGATATATTAACGGATGCACTGCCAAAATGCCCGCGCCGGCCACTGCTGCAAAACCCAGCGAAACATACCAGCCGGAAAAGGCCGGCCGGCCGGTGGTGGGGTAGGTTCGATGGCGAAAATACCATAGCACAATCATCACAACCAGGGCCGTAATCAGATACGGCATCCACGCCGAAAAGGTTGCGGTCGGTTTGAACCACGGCAGGGCCACCCCCCGATTATTGAGCCAGATACGGTCTCCCAGCAAGCGGATGCTGTTTTCTCGCTGGGGAAGCTGTAACAGCACCCCGGCGTAAATGAAAAAAAGCAACACCAGCAGGGGGACGTTTCGCATTAGTTCTACAAATACGCGGGCCAGGGTGCTGAGCAGCCAGTTGGTGGAAAGTCGGGCGATACCCACAAACAACCCCAGCGCGGTAGCCAGAAAGATGCCCACCACGCTGAGCAACAATGTGTTCAGGGCCCCCACAAAAAAGGCTCGTCCGTAAGTATAAGTTCTATTGTAGGGAATTAAGTGTTCAGAAATATCAAAGCTGGCGGTGTTGTCCAAAAAACCGAATTCTGTCGCGCTCAACCCGCGAGATTTGATGCCGTTGGCCGCGTTTGTGCCCAGCCAGCTCAATATCACCAGCACAATCGCCAGTATAACCAATTGCCCGGCCACCGAAACGGCCCGCACGTCTTTGGTGCGGAAGGCCACATAGCCGCCGACGGCAATGCCCGCCAACAAGGCGATTTGTGGCGACAGGAAGAAGTTGACCATGCCAACTACAAAGCTGCTGACCGCCAGATTATGGCCGATAGGGAAAATAACAAAGGCTTGCAAGAGGTACACCAGCTCATAGGCCACAAATCCGGCGGGGATAGCCAGCGACATAATGCCGATATTGCGGCGGATGACTTTCCGATTCTTGTCGCCGTGGGTGCGATACCCGAACAGATATAGAATCCACCCCACCGGCGCCAGCAAAAACGAGTAGGCGTACAGCATATATTCCGAAAATAGCTGCCGCCGGCGCCGCCAGTTTTGTGAAACCCACAGCGCGGCGACGCCGAGGACGATAAACCGCACGGCGTTTTTGGCCTGACCGGCTTTGGATGCGGATGTCGCTTCCAGTTGCCGGGTATACAGGCTGACCTCCTCTGCTTTTGACAGGTCGGTTTCTTTATCGATGCGGTCCTGGGCAACTTGCTCCGGGTTAATTTGCGCCCAGTTTTGAACATTCACCGCGCCGAATATCAATAAAACAATCCCCAGCGCAATAAAAAAATAAGTAATTAACCTGTCTTTGGAAAACAGGTTTGTGGGTTCAGATGGTTCAGTATCGTCCGGTTGACGAATGGCCGTGTCGCTCATCTGGTTCTCCTGGTATTTTGCGAGTGCAGGTCGCTACGGTTCAAGGGTCAGCATTTAAGGCCGGTCGCTTCAAACGCTGACCGCTGAATCAAGATGGACGGGATGCGATTCCGCAAGTAGGGGCACGATACGTCGTGCCCCTACTACTACGCCTTTGACAAACAAGCTGGTCGTTGTTGGGCCGTTTAGACGCACCGGGCAGATGGCATCTAAACGACACATTGGGCTGTTTAGCGGAACGGCGGGGAGTACAGCAAGCCGCCATCTGTCCACAGGCTGTTCAGGCCACGGGGTACGCTAAAGGCGGTATCCGGGCCGAGGTTGCGATTATAGATTTCTTCATAGTTGCCCATTTCTCGGATGATGTTGGCGCAGAAATCGTTATCCAGCCCCAGACCTTTACCCAGTTCGCCTTCCACGCCAAGCATCCGGCGGATGTTGGGGTCTTCGGCGGTTTTGGCAATATCGTCAACGTTGGCAGAAGTTACGCCAAATTCTTCGGCAGAGAAGGTACAGTAGACAGTCCAGTCAACAATGTCTGCCCACTGGTCATCGCCGTGAGCGTAGGCCGGGCCAAGGGGTTCTTTTGACATGGTAACGCCCAGAATTTGGAAGGCGGCCGGGTCATCAAGTTCCTGTTTCTGTGAAATCAGGCCGGATTTATCGGTGGTGAAGCCGTCGCAGTTACCCGCCTGGAAGGCGGCCAGGGTGCTGGGGGCGTCGGGGAAGACTTTGGGAGTGTAGTTGATGCCGCGCAGGGCCATTTGGTCGGCCAGGTTCAGCTCGGTGGTGGTGCCGGTTTGCACGCAAATGCTGGCGCCTTCCATATCTTCCAGTTTTTCAATGCCGCTGTCTTTGCGCACCATCATACCTTGCCCATCGTAGAAGGTGGTGGGGCCAAAGTTGGCCGACCATTCGGTGTCGCGGCTGAGGGTGTAGGTGGTATTGCGCACCAGCACATCAATTTCGTTGGTTTGCAGAGCGATGGGGCGGTCACTGGCGGTCAAGGGGCGAATTTCCAGGGTGGAGTCATCGGCTTTACCGAAAATGGCTACGGCAATGGCCCGGCAATAGTCAATATCAAAGCCGGAGAATGAGCCGTCACTAGCCAGCACACCAAAGCCTGCCAGGTTTTTATTTCCGCCGCAAATCAGTTTACCGCGTTTGCGCACGGTATCAAGCCGGCTTTCGGTGGCCTGGGCTGCCGGGGCCGGTGCGGCGGCGGGTTCTTCCTGGGTCGTCGATGCGGCAGCGGCTTCGTTGCTTTTTACTTCTTCAACTTTCGGTTGCGAACATGCAGCCAGAATAGTAAATAATACCAGGACAGTTAACGCAATCATTACTTTTCTCATTATAAAACAGTTCTCCTTGTTCTCTCTGTTAAAAAATTTTGCAACGCTTTTGTGTTAAGCAAGAATCAATCGGTTTTCTGTCTGAAAGCAACACCTCCTTCCTCATATCGGGTGGAATCAGACTGTCAGTTTTTGCAGTAACTTGGTTCAACTGCTCATGTGGGTTCGCCACCGGGATAATACGTTTTTGTGTTGATAGACGTACCCTGCAATCTACTTGAAACGGGACTACAGGCCGGCGCATAATACGGGCGCACCACCGCCGAACAGCATACAGTATACAACAACTACAAAGGTGACAGGCATCTATCACGCCACAAATACAAAGCGCCGGCGCGAAAAATTAACCTGGGCCGTGACATTACTTATGCGTGTAACAAACGTACAAATTGTGACTATCCAAAGAATAGAGAGAATTATAACACAAAAAAAATATTCGTCAACCGAGGTTCCAGGGCAACAGTTCTCATTTTGAGCGGTGCCGTAATAGTTTTCGCCGCAGGTCGCGTCTTCGGCGCGGCCCGGCCGCAAAATTTATATGCCCTTGTCATCTGCCCCGATATTGTATATAATAGGACTTGTGCAGTTGCGGCATTTTACCCCCCTCAGTCCCTGATGAAGAAACCGCTTCGCGCCCTCAAGCGGGGGGAAGTTAGCTCCTCCCCCGACAGCGGGGGACGCGAAGCGGTTTCTTCATCACAGGGTAGAAATTGCACTCATACATAAAACACACATCCTGGTTTAATACAAAACCGATGGCTATATAGTTACTTTACACCTTCTGTTTTTTGCAGGACTTGTATCGCGTTAAACACAAAATGATAGTTTAATGCGTTCCTCCGTAAGGACGCGCTGTAGCGTGTCTCTGTCTACGCGCCACCTGTACTTGTCAAAACACGGTTGACACAACATTATTATCTCACGTAATTATATAGTTCAGCGCCCCGATGCGCTGAGAAAGATGGAGGGCAGTCTGATGCAGGTAAAACGGCTTTTGTCATTAATGGTGTTGGTGGTAGTTATGTTGGGGCTGACGATGATAGCGCTGGCCCAGGGAACCCCCAACCACTCCCCCTCTGCCGAAACAGCGGCCTGCTCCGGCGGCCCCGTCATCGATGGCATCACCCTTGATGAATGTTATATCCGCAAATTTCAGGTGGGCGGTATCACCAAAAGCGTAACCATCTGGTACACCAACAACCCGGTCACCGCCATCCGAATAGTGGATGGTAACCCGAAAGTCCTTTCGCACTGGATAAACACCGATGCTGAAGCAGTGCAAGTGGGCGCGTGGTTTGAAGATGCATGGAAACGCTATTACACCGATTCGAGCCATAACCTGTACGATACCGGCTGCGGCAACAACGTAAATGTGCAAATGGAAGACGGCGTGGGCTGGGCCGGGATTGCCTATTGGGCCAGTTCCGGCAATTGCACCATCGGCATCGATTCGCCGATGGTGCGCGGCGGCGGCGGGCAGCGAACCGTTTACCACGAAGCCCAGCACTATCTGCAAT
>JAJRUC010000357.1 GCA_024278015.1 Chloroflexota bacterium | reverse complement strand
TATTTTGGCCGACGAAAAACTTCCGGCCAAAACCGAACCGCCGGCCGGCGAAAAAAGTTAGCCGATTTTGAGACAAACGTAAGATTTTTTTGACAACAGCGTCTTTATAAGACAAACTGTTTTACAGTTTAAGAAAAATTCAGCTTATTATTATTTTAAGAGTAGGAGAACAGAATGAGTTTAGCAATTGATATAACTGATGCCGAATTTGAAGAAAAAGTGTTGAAATCAGAATTACCTGTAATTGTTGATTTTTGGGCGCCCTGGTGCGGCCCCTGCCGGATGGTTTCACCGATTTTGGAAAAGTTGGCCGGCGAATATCAGGGCAAATTTAACCTGATTAAGGTCAATACCGATGAAAATCCGCAGTGGGCCATGAAATACGGCGTGCGCGGCATCCCCACTATGCTTTTTGTGAAGGACGGCCAGGTTATAGACCAAATGGTCGGCGCGGCCCCCAAACCGACGATTCAACAACGCCTGAAGAAAATCCTCAACTAAAATTCAGGTTATCATAAAAGGAGACTGCCCTGCAGCGCAAGGTCAGTCTCCCTTTTTTTATGACTCAGGACTTACGCAGTTGGAAAAAGCAGGCATCAAATTTCACGAATTACCCGAAATTTTGGTGTAAATTTGTAAAATTCGATGCAGAATATGGCACGGTGCGCAAGTCCTATAACTGCAGGGGCGGCTCGCGAGCCGCCCCTGCTTACGCATTTATCATATAGGCACAATGCGTCGCGCCCCTACAGTTTGGGCAGGGTAATCCCTTTTTGGCCCTGATACTTCCCTTTGCGGTCGGCATAGCTCACCCGGCACTCTTCGTCGCTTTCAAAAAACAACACCTGGGCAAGGCCTTCGTTGGCGTAAATGCGAGCGGGCAGGGGGGTAGTGTTGCTGATTTCGATGGTGATGTGGCCTTCCCAGCCCGCTTCCAGCGGCGTAAAATTGGTGACAATGCCGCAACGGGCATAGGTGCTTTTGCCCAGTACCATCCCCGTCACGTTGCGCGGCATGCGAATGTATTCCACACTGCGGGCCAGAGCAAACGAATTGGGCGGAATGGTGCAGACAGCGCCCCTGAATTCCACAAACGAGGCGTCATCGAAGTGTTTGGGGTCTACCACCGTTGAATTGACGTTGGTAAAAATCTTGAACTCGTCCGCCACCCGAATATCGTAGCCGTATGACGATGTGCCAAACGAAATCATGCCTGCGCGCTTTTGGCCGGAAACAAACGGCTCAATCATGCCCTGTTCGCGGGCCATCTTTTCAATCCATATATCAGATTTGATGCTCATAAAAACTCCTTTTAAAAATGGCAGCCGGCTAAACGGTCCCTTTTTTGGCTACGGTGTCCAGTATCAGCGCCTGCAATTCGGCCACAGGTTGGGGGCCGAGGTCTTGTCCGTTGCGCAGTCGCACAGAAACCGCGCCGTCTTCCACTTCTTTATCGCCCACAATCAACATATACGGAATTTTCTGCTTTTGCGCCTTCCGAATTTTGTTGCCCATGCGGTCGCTGCCGGCGTCAACCTCAACCCGCAGGCCGGCGGCCCGCAGTTGTGCGGCCATTTTTTCGGCGTAGGCGATGTGCCGGTCGGCAATGGGGATGAAGATGGCCTGCACCGGCGAAAGCCAAACCGGGAACGCGCCGGCAAAGTGTTCAACAAGGACGCCGAAGAAACGTTCCATACTGCCCAGCAGCGCCCGATGCACCATATAAGGCCGGTGTTCCCGGCCGTCCTGGCCGATGTAGTTCAGGTCAAAGCGTTCCGGCAGATTAAAATCGAATTGAATGGTACTCAATTGCCATTCGCGGCCAATGGCGTCGTTGATTTTCAAATCGATTTTGGGGCCGTAGAACGCGCCGCCCCCTTCATCAATTTCATAGGGGATGTCGGCCCGTTGCAGGGCGGCTTCCAGCGCGGCCTCGGCGGCCCGCCATTGTTGCTCATCGCCCACCGATTTTTCCGGCGGTTGGGTACTCAAATAGGCTTTGAAGGTTTCAAAGCCGAAGCTGCGCAAAATATGCAGGCAGAAATTCAGCACAAAGTCAATCTCTTCCGGCATTTGGTCCTGGCGGCAAAAATGATGCGCGTCGTCCTGGGTAAAGCCGCGCACCCGCAACAGGCCGTGCAGCACGCCGCTGCGCTCGTAGCGGTAAACCGTGCCCCATTCGGCAAAGCGGAAGGGGAAATCGCGGTAAGAGCGCCTCTCGCTTTTGTACATCAGGATGTGGAAGGGGCAGTTCATCGGCTTTAGGTAATATTCCTGGCCGTCAATATCAATGGGCGAGTACATGTTTTCTTTGTAAAAGCCCAGGTGGCCGCTGGTTTCCCACAGCGTACTTTTGCCGATGTGGGGCGAATAGACCATATCGTAGCCGTTGGCCAGGTGTTCGTTTTTGCAAAATTCTTCGGTCAGGTGGCGGATGAGACCCCCTTTGGGATGCCACAGCACCAGCCCGCCGCCCAGGTTGTCGGCATCGGTGCTGAACAGGCCCAACTCTTTGCCCAACTTGCGATGGTCGCGTTTTTTGGCTTCTTCCAGCCGCCGCAGATAGATTTTAAGCTCCTCCGGTTTTTCCCAGGCCGTGCCGTAAATACGCTGCAATTGTTGCCGGTGTTCGTCGCCGCGCCAGTACGCGCCGGCAATGCTCAACAACTTGAGCGCCCTGGGGTTAATTTTGCCCAGATTTTCTACGTGCGGGCCTTTGCACAAATCTTCAAACGTATCGTGTTTAAAGGTGCTGATGACCGGGTGTTCCCCTGCGGGCAGGGGGTTGCCGTTGTCGTCCAGGCCGCCCGCTTCCAGCCCTTCAATGAGTTCGATTTTGTAGGGTTGGTCGGCAAACAGGGCTTTGGCCTCTGCCGCGCTCAGTTCCCGGCGGGCAAAGGTGTGTCGCTTTTTGATGATATTCCGCATACGGTTTTCAATGGCTTTCAGGTCTTCCGGCGTCAGGGCGCGGGGCAAATCGAAATCGTAATAAAAGCCGTCTTCAATGGGGGGGCCGATGGCGATTTTGCCGGTGGGGAACATCTCCAGCACGGCCTGGGCCATAACGTGCGCCGCCGAGTGCCTGATTTTATACAAAGGCGAATTAAGATAATCTGCTTGTTTAAACATACAAACGCTCCTTTTTTAGCCTGAAAAAAAACAAAGCCCCCGCCCGAAAAGGGGCGAGGGGATAATCCACGCGGTTCCACCCGAATTTTGCTGCCGCCCGGCGACAACACTCCTGGGGCCGATAACGGGGCCAATCGGGATTTTTTACTGAGCCAAGCCGTTCCAAAATCCACTCCCGGAGGGTGCAATTAACGGTACTGTCCGGCGGCTTGCAGCCGGTGGCCGCCCTTCTCTGAAGACAGGAGGCCGAAAATTGCGTGTTCCGGTCAACGATTTGTGACAAGCAGTATACCGCGCTCCGGGCGCGATGTCAACCGCCTTTTACAATGGGCGATACAAGACTCGAACTTGTGACCTCCTCGGTGTAAGCGAGGCGCTCTAACCAACTGAGCTAACCGCCCGTGACACGTAAAAATTATACTCAAATCGTGGTGATTGACAAATGGGCGGGGCGAATATCTGTTTGAAAGAGATTGACTTAAACTGTGGGTATGAGGTATAATGAAACATCTCTGTATTTTTTGGCGATGAAGTTCTTTCACCAATTTTCAGCTTACCTGAAAAAGGTTGTACATAATGGCATTGCAGGGCAACCTACAAGATTTCAGCACCACACAACTCCTTAACCTGATCAGTTTGGCTAAAAAAACAGGGTCAATGTCCCTGGAAAACGCGAAGGATTCGGCGTTGCTGTATTTTAGAGAGGGCAAACTTGTTCACGTCTCTACCAAACAGTGGCAAGGGCGGCTGGTGGATATGCTGCTGGCATCCAAAAAGCTCAAGCCGGAACAAGTGAGCGCCATCACCCGCCAATCTGCCAAACTAAGCGATAAAGCGCTGGGCATCGATTTGATCCGGGCGGGCATTGTCAGCCAGCAAGACATTGTTCAGAGCGTAAAAAACTTTATGCTCGGTATCGTGTATTCCCTTTTTTCATGGACGGAAGGACAGTTTAAATTTAACCAGGGCGCGCGCCCCTCTAACGACCGCATCACCGTTCCCTTAAATCTGGATAACATTATTTTAGACGGCACTCGCCGGCAGAATGAAATTCAGCACTTGACGGATGAACTGCCCGACCTGTCTGTGGTAGCCTTGAAAATTACCGATAAACCCCTCCGGGACGTAAAGCTCACCTCCGATGATTGGCGAGTTATTTCTCATATTCACCCGCGCAACACCATCGAAAAAATAGCTGAAGCAAATAATATGGACCCGATGCAAATCCGGAAAATTGTGTACGGTATGCTTCAGGCCGGCCTGGTTGAACTGGTCAAGCCGGAAGGCTTCAAGCCGAAGAAGGGCCTGATGGGGAGCCGCGCCGGTAAAGACGGCGCTTCTCAGCCCGCTATTAAACGGTCTGTGGTAGAACGGCTAATCACCAGAATTAAACGCATATAATTAACAGTGCTGTTGGCTGTGATATTTTATCATTCCTGATTAAGGCAGGCTCTCAATGCAAACCGTTAAAATGGTTATTACCGGCCCTTATAGCGCGGGCAAAACGCAATTTATCCGCAGCATCAGTGAGATTGATGTTGTCTCTACAGAACGCAAAGTCTCTGCCGAAGCGGAGCGCGTGAAAAATGAAACAACGGTGGCGATGGATTTTGGCCGCATCACTATTGACGATGATTTGATTTTGTACCTGTTTGGAACGCCCGGCCAGCGACGGTTTGATTTTATGTGGGAAATTCTGACCGAAGGTATGCTCGGCTTTATTGTATTAATAGACAGCGTGCGCCCCGAAACCTTCAGAGAAGCCAAACACATCCTGGAGGTGTTTCGGGGATACGCCCAAACGCCGTACATTGTGGCCGCCAACAAACAGGATATGCCTGATGCCTGGAGTCCGGAAGATTTGCGCATCGCCCTGAAAATAGATAAAAACATAAAAATTTTGCCGTGCGTGGCTATTGATAAAGAAAGCGTCAAGCAGGCTGTTCTGGAACTACTGTACTCAATTCTTGAAGCAATGGAAGAACTGGAAATTGATTAAACTTGCACCCGATAACGGATAATGAGCGTACAACCTTCCCGACAGACGAATATAGAGAACATTCTGGACGCCCTCATCAGTGACGGGGGGTTTTTGTGCGCCGTGGTGGCCGCCAAAGACGGCTTGCCGCTGGCTATGGTGGGCCGGGCCGATACCGAACTGATGGCCGCCATCGCCGCCTCTATGAGAGACCTGGCAGAACGGGCGCACCCGGCCTTAACTGAAATCATCACCCGCGACGCGCAAGGCGGGTTGATTGTTATTCGCTATTTTGCCGTAGACAAAGACCCGCTGCTGCTCTCGATAAGCGTGCCGTTTAAACGGGCGCATCGCCGTTTGACCAACCGGGCCATCCGTCAAATTAAACAAATATGGACCAAATAGATTGACAAGGTTTACCGCATCGAGACAAAACAATGAGCTCAATTGTAACCGACCAGGGCGTTGTCCATTATGAAGCAATCGGTCGGGGGCGACCGGTTATTTTGCTGCACGGCTGGCTTGGCTCCTGGGGGTACTGGGCCGATACCATGTTTCGCCTGAAAGGCCAATATCGTACTTACGCCCTTGATTTTTGGGGATTTGGCGATTCCGGAAAACACAGGGAAAATTTCCATATTGACGATTTTGTGGCTTTGGTTGACCAGTTTATGGACCGCCTGGGCATTGACCATGCAACCGTCATTGGACATTCCATGGGGGGAACCGTGGCCTTGAGCCTGGCTTTGGCCCATCCGCAGCGCGTTACCAAAGTCGCCGTGGTGGGGTCGCCCGTCGTCGGTTCATCGCTGAGTTTTTGGCTGCAACTGGCCGGAAAGCCCTGGGTGGCTTCCTTTCTGTGGAAATTCCCCGCCGCGCTGCAACTATTCCTGAAACTCCTGTCGCTGCGAGTCACCCGCCAATCAGAAATGTGGTATCAAATGGTCACGCGCGATGTCTCCTCTACCACCCTGGAATCCTTCTTTTCCAGCATCCGGTCTTTGCACCATACAGATTTAAGCCCAACCATCGGCAATATAGCGGTGCCGGTTATGGGGGTGTACGGCCTGAGAGACATTATTGTCAACCCCCATCAGGCCAAACTACTCAGCCGGTATGTGGCAGCCTCTCATATTGTGATG
Organism: Chloroflexota bacterium; assembly: GCA_024278015.1. GTDB lineage: Bacteria > Chloroflexota > Anaerolineae > 4572-78 > 4572-78 > JAJRUC01. The sequence continues at coordinate 4,993 of JAJRUC010000357.1, read as the reverse complement.
CTGCCCAATTCCGGCCATTTCCCCATGCTCGATGAATCCGATAGATTTAATCAGGATTTGCTGGACTTTTTAGGGCAAAATTCGTAAAATAGACACATCATAACAGAGGTGGTTGTAAACCCGATGATTAAATTCATCCTGAAAGAACCTCGATGGATTGCCCCGTTCAATGAGGCCGCCCGCGAACTTCGCATTCTGGATAAACCGTTGTGGCTGCATCACAGAGACCTTTTGGGGCCATACTGCCGCGAAGAGCATGAATTTGCGCCCGACAAGCCCCTCCGTATCACCACATCAGAAACTATTGCCTACAAGGACAATCTCTTTTTTGATGAAAGCCTCCTGACCGCGTTTATCAACGCCGCCAAAAAGGCCAATCGACCCTGCCGGATAGCCTTCAACCGGAACGACCAGTCTATTGTGCAACACGCCCTGCCCTTACAGGCGGGTATTCAATTACAAGATGATGTTTACGTGGGTGATTTGTACTACTATCCCCACGGTTACTCGCCCGCAGCAAAAGCCCGACTCACGCCGCTGGTCATCGATACCCTGCCCCACGAAATCGGCTATTATCACGTGCCCACCTATATGGCCCATGAAAAGGGAGACCTGGTTTATCAAGTGCCGCAACGCCCTTTTTTATCCATCGAAAACTGGGTGCATATCTTTCTGGCTAACACTGCCTTCGGCATTTACGCCAGGGGGCTTCGGGTAGAACATGCCCTTGATACCAGCCTGGGCCTGCTGCTCAGGATACTCTTCCGGTCATTAATTGAACGCAAGCAGTTCATCGAATCATCACCGTTGGTGCGGGTGGGCAAAAACTGCCAAATAGACCCCACCGCCATTGTGCAAGGGCCAACCGTCATTGGCGATAACGTGACCATTGGGGCGGGCAGCGTGATTAATGCCTGCGTCATCGGCGATAACGTCAATATCTCGCAGGGCTGTCAGATGATGGTCAGTGTGGTGGGCAGCGGTTCTTTTTTGCCGTTCAGAGCCTCGTTGTTTATGACCACGCTCATGGAAAACGCGATGGTGGCCCAAAACACGTGCCTGCAAATGTGCGTTATCGGCAGGAACACCTTTATTGGAGCCGGAAACACCTTTACCGATTTTAACCTGCTGGGCAAACCCATTCGCACCCATCACCATGGGCAACTGGTTGATGTGCAACAGCCGGTGTTGGGGGGCTGTGTGGGCCACAACTGCCGCATCGGCTCCGGCCATATTATCTTCCCTGGCCGCACCATCGAATCTGATGTGGTTTTGTTTGCTCAGGAAGGCCGCCACATCATCGACAAAAATGTCACTTACGCCGAGAGCGACCATCACCATTACCCGGATGAACAACATATACCGTTGTACCATAGCTACGATGCGTGATACGCAGGAGGTCACTTCGCGCTATGGATAACTTTGCCTTTATCATTCACCCCATAAACCCCAAGCGTGATGTGCAACGAAAATTCCCCTTTTTGGGCAAGGTATTGCCTGTATCCGTCATCAACTTTTTGTCCGGATTTTTTCCGCCCGTTTATATTTCCCGCATCACCGGCATTGTCTCTGAATTTAATCAAAAGGAAATAGAAGGCTGGTTTGTGGCCTGCCCCTTTACCCCGCAACGCATGCTGCAATTGCCGCCCCGTCGCGTTTACAAAAAAGTCATTCAAACGGGCCGGCTGGCCGAAAAACTGGGGGCGCAATTGCTGGGTTTGGGCGCGTTCACCGCTGTGGTGGGCGATGCCGGCCTGACCATTGCCCGGCATCTGGATATTCCCGTGACCACCGGCGACAGCTACACCGTGGCCGTGGCTATCGATGCCGCGCAAGAGGCCGCCCGCCAGATGGAAATTGACCTTTCCGGGGCCACAGCCGCCGTTGTGGGCGCCGGCGGGGCCATCGGCCGGGTGTGCGCCCAACTGCTGGGGCCGGCGGTTAGCCGAATAATACTAATGGGCCGTAGAATTAAACGGCTAAATGAGGTAAAATACCTCGTAGAGCAAGTCGGGCAGCCGCAGGTGCAGGTTAGCACTACAATGGCGGATTTGCGCCGGGCAGATATTATCATTGCCGTCAGCAGCGCCATCGAAAATATTATTCAGCCGCAACACCTGAAGCCGGGCGCGGTAGTGTGCGACGTGGCCCGCCCCAGAGATGTCTCGCGGCGGGTGGCGGCAGAACGCAACGACGTGCTGGTCATTGAAGGGGGCATGGTTGAAGTGCCCGGCCCGGTGGATTTCCGGTTCAATTTCGGGTTTCCGCCCAAAATGGCTTTCGCCTGCATGGCCGAGACGATGATTCTGGCCCTGGAAAACCGTTACGAAAGTTTTACGTTGGGCAAGGATATTTCGCTGGCCCAGGTGCAGGAAATCAGCCGGCTGGCGCAAAAACATGGCTTCAAACCGGGAGGCTTTCGCAGTTTTGAGCGGGCCGTCACCCCCCAACAGATAGAGGCCATCAAATTGAATTCAAAAGGAAGCCATCCTTTTGTATAACTTCCGGGAGGTAGCCCATGAGCAAGGGCAGGATATTGGTAGTAGAAGACGATCTTGATGTTTCAAAGATGCTCAGGATTTATTTTGATTCGCAGGGCTACGAAGCCCTGGTGGCCGTTAGAGGGCAAGAGGCGCTGGACAAGTGCGTCACCAAAATGCCGAATGTCGTGGTGCTGGACATCAACTTGCCTGATATGGACGGCTATACCGTGTGCAAAAAACTCAGAAGCAACCTGCGCACCAAGCATATCCCCATCATCTTCCTGACCCAAAAAGATGAGCGCAGCGATAAAATCAAGGGCCTGGAGATGGGCGCCGATGATTACATCACCAAACCCTTCGACATTGAAGAGTTGAAGTTGCGCGTGCAGGGGGCCATTCGCCGGGCTACCTACGAAAACCTGACCAATCCCGCTACCAGTCTGCCCAGCGGGCGCCTCATTGAAGAGCATCTCAAAAATATTAAAGCCCGTCAGGATTGGACCTTGCTTTACATCGGCATTAATTATATGGATGCCTTCAAGGAAATTCAGGGTATTGTGGCCCTTGACGATGTGCTGCGCTTTATTGCCACCCTCCTGACCGAAACCATCGCCAAACATGGCTCACTGAACGATTTTATTGGGCACGCCGGTAGCAACGATTTTATTGTTGTGACCGAACCGGCCCAGGCCCGCGCCGTTTGCCGCGAAATCACCACCCGCTTTGAGCAGGAAGTGAAAGTCTTTTACCCCTTCACGGCTCGCAAAGAGGGCAAAGTGGTTTACACCGACGGACACGGCAATATCAAGGAATCGCCTTTTATGTGCCTGTCTGTGGCCGCGCTGCAAGGCACGGCAGGCCCCTTTGCCGATATTAGAGAAATCACTGAAGTGGCCGCCGAACTACGACGCACCAACCCCGGCTGCCCATAAATCCGTTGGGTTTAATGATACGAAAATTATTTACGCCAAAACGATTAAGCATAAAGTTGTTGGGGCCATTAATCCTGGTGGCCGTCGTCGCATTTTTGGGGGCGGGGATAACCATTTATCTCAGCTACCGTATGCAGATGGCCCTTGCCCCTGCGCTGGCATTAATCGTGGCGTTGCTGATATTTTTCATCAGCCTTATTTTGGTCTTTACCGGGTTTTACGTATTTAAACACGTCATTACTCCCCTCATTGTCCTCAAAAAAGGGGTTGCCCAACTGGCGCAAGGAAATTTTGAAACTCCCATTCGCATCTCTACCGGCGATGAAATAGAAGAACTGGCCCGGGAATTTAACCTGATGTCGGCGGCTTTGTTTGAATCCCAGCAATCGTTGGCCGATGCCGCCAGAGAAAACGCCGAACTGTATCAGGAAGAGCAACGTCGCAGCCAGGAACTGGCCCTCATCAATCGCCTGAACAATACGGTTTTAGCCAGCCTCGATGTGGAAACCACCCTCGACGCCGTGTTGCGCCACATGAAGCCCCTGCTTGATTACACCACCGCCGAAATTAATCTGTGGAACGCCGATACCAACACCCTTCAGGCGTATGCCGTGGGCGAAACCGGCTACACCACTTCGGTCGGCAACTATTATACGTTGGACGAAGGCTTTACCGGCTGGATTGCCACTCACCGCGAAACCCTTTTTGTTCCCAATATTGAGCATTTTGCCACGGCCAAACCAAAAGGCTCGCTTAAAACCTACCCGTTTCAATCGTTTATCGGCTTGCCGCTGATGGTCGGCGAAAATTTTTTGGGAACCATTGAGCTGGCTCACACCAAAAATAACCATTACACTCCCGTCGATGTGCAAACCTTAACCCTGCTGGCCGGGCAGGCCGCCGTCGCCATTCGGCACGCGCAACTCTTTCAGGAGACGCAGGAACGCGCCCTGGCCCAGGAGCAACTGGCCCAAATCGCCGTTCAAACCGGAACATCCCTCAACATGGATGAGTTGCTGGAACAGGGAATGTTGAAAATTGTGCAGGCGCTGCAAGCCAAAATGGGGACTGTTTTGCTGCTGAACGACGACAAAACCGAACTGTACCCCCATCCGGCGGGGACGGTTGGCCTCTCGGACGAAGCCATCCAGGTGTTTGGGATAGCCACCGCCTCTCCCCAGTTTAAGCAAACCGTTTTCTCAACCGGACAGCCCTTTTCATCTTACAACGCCGCCGCCGATAAACGAATTTTGCCCCTGTATCACAAGTTCATTCAGGAAAATAATATTACTACCGCATTGCTGGTGCCGTTAACCACTGCCGAAGAAACTATCGGCGAAATTTACGTTCTGAACAAACCTGCGCCCTTCACCCGGCAGGATGTTACCTTTTTAACGTCAGTTGCCAGCCAACTGGCAACCGCCATCCAGAACATACGGCTGTTTGAAGCCACACAGCGCAACCTCAACGAACTTTCGGTGCTGTATAATTCCGCCGCCGACCTGTCGGCCACGCTGTCTGTTAAAGATGTGCTGGATAATCTGTCGCGGCAAATGGAAACCATTTTGCCCGCCGATG
>JAJRUC010000356.1 GCA_024278015.1 Chloroflexota bacterium | reverse complement strand
GGCCCGGCCGGATGCCGGCGCGCCGTTGTCGGGGGGCTACATTGGGCAGGAATACGCCCTGGTTTCTTACTGGCAGCCCAGTCTGTTGCAAGGCAAAGAATGGCTGCGCTGGTACATACTGCGAAATATGCCGTCTCACATCCCCGGCTCGGACCAACTTGTGCTGTGGCTGCGGGGTGCCAGAGAGATTGGATATTAATAATGGGCTATGGACACCCGGGAATTTCACCCCTCCCGAAAACCATAAACCGGAAGTCTGAAACCATAAGTGTCTGTCCGTAAATTAATTACGCCGGGTGATGGTCAGGCCAGTTGAGGTTGAAAACAACCGGATTCGCGCTTTTTACCCCCTCCCCGGCCACCTGTGCCCTTCGGGTATCCCCCTTTCAGGGGGAGGGCCTTTCCCCCCTCACAGAGGGCGCGAAGCGGTTTCTTCATCAGGGATTAAGGGGGGAACAACTACAACTTTATCGGCTTGTTGTTTGACAATGAGTGCCACAAGTATTTTACGGATAGACACTAAACTATAAACCCGGAACAACATTATGACTGCGACCTCAAAACCATCTGAAAAATCATTTTTGGAAAAACCCCTGTTTGAAACCATCACCCTTAATTGGGAAGTGACGCTCTACATCATCATTTTGCTGCTGGCGTTGTTTTCCAGATTTTACATTCTGGGCGACCGGGTGATGAGCCACGACGAAAGCCTGCACGCCCTCTTTTCCTACAAATTATACGATGGCGAAGGCTACATCCACGACCCCCTGATGCACGGCCCGCTGCAATTTCATCTGGTGGCGCTATCCTATCTGCTGTTTGGCGATAACGATTTTGCGGCCCGCGTTCCGGTGGCAATTTTTGGCGTGGCCCTGGTGATGATGCCCCTCTTCTTCCGACGCTGGTTGGGCAAATGGGGGGCCTTGATAACCAGTTTCGGTTTGCTTGTTTCGCCTATGTTGCTGTTTTACGAGCGCTACATTCGTAACGAGAGCTACAGCGCCTTTTTTACCGCCGCGATGGCGTTGGCCCTCTTCCAGTTTATGCGCACCCGAAAGCAGCGTTGGCTGTACGTAGGCGCCATTGCCATATCGCTTTTCATTTCGGCCAAAGAGATTGCCTACATTCACGGCTTCATCGGCGTGGTTTTCATCGCCGCCGTCTGGATGTGGGAGACGCTCCCGGCGCAGCGGTTTAAGCAGGCTGTTGCCGGTTTTGCGGGGGCCACGCTGCTGGTTTTTACGGCGGCCCTGCTGCTGCCGGTACTCTATCCCCCCCCGGACGGCTCCCTGCCCGAAGGGGGCGGCCTGCCCGGCGCCCTGCTAATGGTATCCGGCCTGCTGCTGGCCGTCCTGACCATCGTCCCCAATACCGACCGCCGAAACAAGCCCGTTTCGACGGCGTTCCGGCAGTTCTTCAATTGGGAACGGGCCGTCAATTTGCTTGGCGGGCCGGTGGCCGTGGCTGCGGTCATCTTCTTCCTGTTGCACACCACCTTTTTCACCAATCCCGCCGGATTTATCAGCGGCACGTGGGGCGCGGTCAGCTATTGGCTTAAACAGCAGGATGTGGCCCGGGGCGGCCAACCCGGCTATTATTATTTAATGCTCATGCCCATGTACGAATTTTTGCCCTTTTTTGTGGGAGGCATTGGGGGCATTATCTACCTTTTCAAAAAAGCGCCCGCCTTTTATCAGCCCGTTGCCGCGCCGACATCGCCCGAAAAACCGGCGCGGGCCGGCGGCAAACATCGGCGCAAACAGACCGCCCCGACGGGCGAATATCCCGCCGATGGCGGCACCTTCGCCGCGTACCTCATCTTCTGGGCCATTGCCGGCTTTGTGATGTACAGTTGGGCCGGCGAAAAAATGCCCTGGCTCACGGTTCACATTACGCTGCCCTTCATCTTTTTGCTGGGCCATGTCTCCCAGGCAGTCCTGACCGGCTTCGATTGGGAGGTATTGCGGCAAAAAAGCGGCCTGATTTTCGCCTTGCTGCTGCCGGTGTTGGGCGCGGCAATCATCGTTTTGCTCGCCGCCGACCCCTTCCAGGGGCAAAGCGTGCAGGATTTGCAGGCCACCTCGCGCTTCTTTGTGGCTTTACTGGCCGCGCTGGGCATCGCCTACGGCCTGTGGGTGTGGGGCCGTCGCCTGTCGCGGGGTGATGCCAAACGGATAATCTATCTGGTGATGTTCACCGTTTTAAGCGTGCTGACTGTGCGCTTTGCCGTCATGTCATCTTTTATTAATTACGATTATGTCAATGAATTTCTGGTTTACGCCCACGCCGCCCCCGATGTGAAATGGATGCTGGCTGAAATTGACGATATTTCGCGCCGCACCGTGGGCGACAGGCAGATAAAGGTGGCCTACGGCGGGGTGATTTGGCCCCTGGAATGGTACATGCGCAATTACCCCAACCGCGCTTTCTTCGGCTCGAACCCCAGCCGGGAGGCCCTGGCCGACGCCCCGGTGGTCATCATCTCGCCGGACGAGAACGTTAAGCTGGAAGATGTGGAACCCTACCTGGGCGACAACTACCAGCGCTTCGATTACCGGCAGGTGTGGTGGCCCCTTGAAAATTACAAAGGGCAATCGCTGAAACGCATCTGGAACGATTTTGTCGCGCCCGATTTGCCCGCCACCCCGATGCAGGGGCAATCGCAGGAAGAGGCTGACCGGCTGGCAATCGAGGCGGTTCCTAAAAATCGTAAATGGCTGTGGAACGTGCTGTTTTATCGCAAAGTGACCGACCACACCTTCGACGAGTGGCCGTATCGCACCCAGATGTACTTTTTTGTGCGCAAGGACATCATCGCCGAATTGTGGGATTATTCCACCGGCGGCGCCGTGACCCAGGCCGCTCCCCCCAACCCCTACGCCGATATTCGGCAGCAACTGGCGGCCACGCTGGTGTGGGGCAACGAAGGCAGCGGCGAAGGCCAGTTTACCGGGCCGCGCGCCGTGGCGGTTTCTCCGCAGGGGCAGCTTTATGTTTCCGATGCGGCCAATCACCGTATCCAGATATTTGACCAGAACGGCGCGTTTTTGAAGCAGTGGGGCGGCCAGGCCGGTAACGGGCCGGGCCAGTTCGGAGATGAAATTTGGGGCATTGCCGTCAGTGAAAGCGGAAAAGTATACCTCTCCGATACATGGAATCATCGGGTGCAGATTTTTGACGAAGACGGCAATTACCTGAGCGAGTTCGGCGCGTTTGCCGATGCCCAGGGCGACGCTACCGCCTTCCCCGGCAGTTTTTGGGGGCCGCGCGATATTGTCATTGATGCCGACGGTAATCTTTATGTGGCCGATACGGGCAACAAACGCATCCAGAAATTCTCGGCGGCCGGCGAATTTTTGGGCGCGTGGGGGGGCGGGGGCGTCACCCCCGGCCATTTTGAAGAGCCGACCAGCCTGGCCATTGACGCTGATGGCAATATTTACGTGGCCGATACCTGGAACCGGCGCGTCCAGAAATTCGACACCGATTTCAACCCGGTGCTGGAATGGCCGGTGGTTGGCTGGGATACGCAAAATGTGCTGAACAAACCCTACATTGCCGTCGATAGCCGGAACCGCGTCTTTGTCAGCGACCCCGAAAATTATCGCATCATCGGCTACGACGGCGCTACCGGCGAAGCGTTGACCGTGTTCGGGCAATACGGCCGCGATGTGCAGTCCTTCCGCCTGCCGCTGGGGCTGGCTTTCGGCCCGGACGATGCCCTGTTTGTGCTGGATGCGGAAAACAACCGGGTGATGAAATTCGAGCAGCCGTAATCAGTTATGCCGAACCGTGACCAGTTCCCCGCGCATCGTTTGCCCCCCCGCCGCACCCTGAACCGGCTGGCGTTGGCTTTGGGCGCTTTGGCGCTGGGAGGCGCGGCCCAGGCCCTGTTCCATCAAAAAAGCGTTACAGAAGGTGCGCTGCTTTATATGGCAGCCGCCTTTCTTTTTGCCAAAGCGCTGGGCGGCCCGCCGGCGGCGTCTGTTCGGTTGGCCGCGCCGTACCGAGGGCTGTTTGCGCCCTTGAGCCTGTCCGCCGACCGCCGGCGACGAGTCATCGGCGGGTTGCTGTCGGCGGCAGCGTTGCCGGCTTCGGGGTGGAGCGCGGCCCTTTTTGCCCACCCGGAAACGTCGGCTTCGGCCTGGGGCTGGTACGCCCTCAGCCTGGTTCTGTTCGGCGCGGGCATCGTCGCCTTCAGCCGGTATCCCGCCTTTCAGTGGCGACTGTCGCGCCTAAAATGGCGATGGTCATCGCCCGGCATCATTTTGGGGCTGATTATTATTGTAGCCGCGCTGCTGCGGCTGTGGCAATTTAACACCATCCCCTTTGGGGTGTGGTACGATGAAGCCGAAGCGGGCTTGCAGGCCCGTCGCTGGCTAACCGACCCCCTGTTTCGGCCCGCGTTTTACGAGCCGATAAACGTCAGCGGGCAATTTTTGTTTCTGTACAGTCTGGCCCTGCGGGCGATAGCCGATTCGGTGCTGGGGCTGCGGATGGTGTCAGTGGCCTTTGGGCTGGGCAGCGTGGTGGCTGCGTACCTGTTTGGCCGCCAATTGAAAGGGCCGGTTTTCGGCCTGACCCTGGCTTTTTTGTTGGCCGTTATGCGCTGGGATGTGAATTTCAGTCGTATTGCCATGACCGGCGTCGATACTCCGTTTTTTGAGCTGGTGGTGTTGTATTTTGCGGCCAGACTTTTGCGCCACGGTCGCTGGCGCGACGCCGCTTGGCTGGGGGTGTGGCTGGGCTTCGGTTTGAGCTTTTACACCGCCTTTCGATTGTTTGCGCTGGCTCTGGTTGCGTTTGCAACCCTGGGCCTGATTCTGTGGCCCGGTTGGCAGGCCCGTCTCGCCAATCGACGCTGGTGGGGGCGGCAAGCGGCCCGGCTTTCGATTTTGCTGCTGGGGGTGTGGCTGGCCGCCATGCCCGTCGGTCAGTACGCCCTCAGACAGTCCGATTCGTTTTGGGCCAGAGTGCAAATGACCTCCATTGTCAACCGGCGCGACGACCCGAATTTGGCCCACGCCCTGCAAACCAGTCTGGGCAAACACCTGGCCATGTTCAACCTGCGCGGCGATAACAACGGCCGCCACAACCTGCCCGGCGAACCGATGCTTGACCCGGCGATGGGCGTTTTGCTGGTGCTGGGCTTCGGGCTGGCCGCGCGCGGCTGGCGCCGGCATCCGGCCAACACCTTCTTTTTGCTGTTGCTGCCCGCCGCCTTGACCGGCGGCATCTTTTCGCTCGATTTTGAAGCTCCGCAATCGTTGCGCAGCATTGCCGCGCTGCCGGCCGTCGCCTGGTTTTGCGCCTTGTCCCTTTCGGCCCTGTATCAGGAAGCCCGCGTCGCCTTGCGCCCTTTGTCGAACCGGTGGCTGTTTGTCCCCGCCGGCGCGTTGGCTGTTTATATGCTGGGTTTCAATGCCCACACTTATTTTGGGCGGCAGGCCCGGGATTTTGCGGTGTGGAACGCCTTTTCAACGCCGGAGACCATCACCGCCCGCAAAATGGCCCAATTGGGGCCAAATGTGGATTACTTTGTTTCACCGTTTTTAGCCAATCACCCCACTTTGCGCTTTGTATCGCCGGATACACCCACGCCCACCGTGTTCAATCTGCCCGCCGCCCTGCCCATTCGCACCACCGCCATCCGGCCCGCCGCCCTGTTCATCCACCCGGATGATGCCTGGGTGTTCAAGCAGGCGCAAGCCATGTACCCCGCCGGCCAATTCGAGGCCGTTTCGCTGCAACCGCAAGACCCGCCCGCCATTTTCACGGCGGTTCTTTCGGCAATGGACGTGGCCGGCTTGCAAGGGCTTGATTTGCGCTACCGGCCCGCCGCCGAAACGGACTTCGCGCCGCAGCAGGCCACCCGCGTCAAAGCCATCGATGTGGATTGGGCGGCCGGCGCCCCCTTGCCGCCCCCCTTTGTGGCCGAATGGCAGGGTATTCTGTACGCGCCCGCCTACAATACCTATCGATTTATACTTGACGCGCCCGCCGCATCAACGCTGGAACTGGACGGCTATCCGGTGATTGAGAGCAACGGTTCCACCACCGCCGACTGGGTGTTGCCCCAGGGCAACCATACCTTGCGCTTGCAGGCCGCGTCCGGCAAATCCGGCGACGGGCATGTCCGTTTGCGTTGGCAGGCAGGCAATGCCCCGCCCCAGCCCATCCGGGCCGAAAACCTGTATCTGGCTTCGGTGGGCAACCACGGCTTGCTGGGCAAATATTACCCCGCCATCAATGAGGCGGGGGGCGTGGCCTTCACCCGCATCGACCCCATGCTGAACACCTATTTCCATTTTGTGCCCCTGCCGCGCCCCTATTCGGTGGAATGGACGGGTATGCTGGAAGCGCCGCTGACCGGCATTTACGAAGTGGGTTTGCGGGCGGTGGGCAACGCCAATTTATTCATTGACGACCGGCCGGTGGTCTCTGTAACCGCGCCCGATACCCCGGTTTTGCAGCCGCTGTCTTTGCAGGCCGGGCTGCATCCCATTCGAGTGACCTTTCAGGACACCCTGCCCCGCTCGCGCATTCATCTGCTGTGGCGGCCCCCGAATGCCGCCGCCCCGGAGCCGGTGCCTGCCGCCAACCTGTGGCCGCCGATGGGCGCAGTGTGGCAGCCCCCCCGCCCCGCCGTCACAGCGGAAAGTGATTTTCAGGCCGGGCCGCTGTCGCTGCGCTACGTCAGAACCTTCAGCGACCGGCTGGTTGAACCGAGGGACGTGGCCGTTGATGCCGCCGGGCGGGTGATTGTGGCCGATACCGGGGCGAAGGCCGTCCACATCTTTTCCGCGCAGGGCGAGTGGCTGCAAAGTTGGCCGGATACGCCCGACGGCCCGTTTGAAGAGCCGCTGGCGGTGGTGGCAGACGCGCAAGGGCGGGTGTGGGTGCTGGATTCGACCCGGCAGTGGGTGTACGGTTTTTCGGCAGAAGGCCGGCCGGCGGGCAAAATCGGCGGGCCGGATGCGTTTTTGTACCATCCACGCGGGTTGGCCTTGCTGAACGGGCCGTCTGATTCTGCCGAAACGCTGGCTATTGTCAATACCGGTTCCGGGCAAATTGCGCTGTTCGATACGACGGGCGCAAAAATTGGGCAGGTGGGTGCATTCGGCAATGCGCCGGGCCAGTTCAATGAGCCGGTCGATGTGTTGAGCGATGCTTTCGGGGCCTATTTTGTGACCGAAGGGGCGAACAGCAAGCGCTGGCAGCGGGTAGACCCGGCGGGCAATTCGCTGGGGGTGTGGCCCGCCGATATGCCCGTCGCCTTTGACGGCGGGCATTTGGCCTGGGCGCCCGACGGCTCTGTTTTGATGACCAATTCGCAGACGGGGGCCTTGCGCCGCTTCAGCCCGGCGGGCGTTTTGCTGGACGAATGGCGCACCGTCGGGCCGATAACGCTGCGACGGCCGGTGGGCGTTTTTGCGGATGAAGCGGGCCGGGTGTTTGTGACCGACATCGGAGCGGGGGCGGTGTATGAATTTCAGACAGACGGGGCGGGAAATTAAAGAAAATATTTGCCGAAAACCCAATCAACCAGACCGGGGACAAGGTGGCTGCCGGCCACAAACAGCCGGTCAAACAGCGTCACGTAGGCGTCGCGCGGCTCTTTTTGAGCCATTGTCACCAGCCGGGCGGCCACCCGTTCCGCCGAAACACCCCGCACCCGGCCTTGCCGTTTTGGCTGCGGCCGGCCAATGACGTGCTGGGTAAAGTCGGTGCGGGTGACGCCGGGGTACAGGGTGCTGAAGCGGATATTTTCGGCGGCCAGTTCCACCCGCATAGCCTCAACCAGATGCTCCAGCGCGGCTTTGGCGGCGCAATAGGTTCCGGCCAGGGGGGTGCTGCGTCGTCCGATGATGGATGAGACATTGATGATTAATCCGCCGCCGTGGGCCTGCATCACAGGCACAACGGCCTGCATCAAGTACAGCGGGCCGAAGAAATTGACGGCCATCACCTGCTGTACCGCCTCCGGGGGGGCGGTGTGGCCGGGGCCGTACAGGCCGACGCCGGCATTGTTCACCAAAATATCAATTTGTCCAAAATATGCGCGGGCCTGCTGCACCGCCTCAAAGCAATCCTGTCGCCGGCTGACATCGGCGGGCAGGGCGCAAGCGTTGTGCGGCCCCAGGTCGGCGGCCAGGGCGCGCAGCGTTTCGGCGGAACGGGCCAGCAGGGCCACGCGATAGCCCGCTTCCACAAATTGAATAGCGGCCGCCCGGCCGATACCCCGGCCGGCGCCGGTTAAAAGCACGGTTTTTTTAGACATGGGGGAAAATCAATTACTGCTCCGGTACAGCGTCAAGACAGGCTCTAATGGCCGGCAGTTGGGCGCGGGCGGCGGCTTCGCCGGCATGAATAATATCTTTGGCGTGCGAAAAATCAAGGGCGTGGTCAACCTGCACTTTGGTATGAATCATCACATCGATAGCATCAAGCTGAAAATTAACCAGTTGGGTTTCAACAATGTTCTGGATGTTGGTGATAATTTTCAAAAAATGAGGCATCGATTGCGGCTGTTGAAGAGCGGCTTTATCATCATACAACGGCTGAATGACGCTGGAAGCGATGACAATGTTCGCCCCTTTTTCCCTGAGCAGTTTGGCCGGAATGGGGTCTACAAACGCGCCGTCAATCAGGTAGCGGCCGTTCACGTACCAGGGGTCGGCCAGCATGGGAATGCTCAAACTGGCCCGAATGGCTTCTGCCAGGTCGCCGGAGTCGAACACAACCGCTTCGCCGGTTAAAATATCAGAGGCGACGCAGTAAAACGGAAGTTCAAGGTCTGCAAAGGTCTTGTGGTCTACCAGGCGGGCAATCAGGTCTTTGGCTTTGGCCCCTTTCAGAATGCCGGCTTTGGGCGGAATGTTAATATCCCAGTTGATCCAGCGATTCAGGGTTTGAATCTCATCGGCAAACTCATTGATACGGCTGCTATCCCAGCCGATGGCGTGGAAGATGCCGAAGAAGGCCCCGGCGCTGGTTCCGGCCACAATGTCGATGGGGATATTTTCTTCCTGCAAGACCTTGAGCGCCCCCAAATGAGCCAACCCCTTGCCGCCGCCGCTGGAGAGAGCCAGCCCCACCGTATGGCCGGTTAATCGACGGCCAACGCGCTGAAGCATGTCCGGCGCGTCGGGCGTAACCCACAGCTTGTCCGGGCCGATGTTATCGGTTAGCCAGTTTGGCGGTTGACCAATGCTGATGACCGTATCGGCCAGGCTGAGTGTTTTGCGGGCCATTGGGGTAAGTGTGCCGGGCAATAAAACAATGATGTGGCTATGTTTTTCAATTTGCACGCTGAGGTGTTTGGGTAGATTGTCTATCGACAGATTGGGGTCGGTCAGCAACTGCACGTTGGGCAGACGGCTAAGATGCGTGTGCGCCACCGAACCGGGCATGGGGATAATTGCCACCGTATTTTTGACGTGCCGGGTGATGGTTTTGGTCAGTTCGCCGTTATCAACCCCCCACAACGCCGAAATACGTTTGGTTTGAGGCTTAAAGCGCTGTTTGCTGGTTTTAACCAGACGCTGCCCCAGTTCGCGGGTCATGGCAATGGCAATAGCCGGGCGTTCAGCCAGCAGGCTGTCGAAATCGTCTTTTTCCAGCACGTACAGGTCGGCGTCAATGGCTACCTGCAAGCTGGCAGAGCGAGGTTCGGCCAGCAGCAGGGCCAACTCACCCACAAAACTGCCCGGCCCCAGATAGGCCAGCGCCTTGCCGGCCTCTTCGTCCCACACCACCACCTGACCGGAGCCAACCAGATACATGGCATCGCCCAAATCACCCTGTTGAAACACAGCCTGCCCTTTGGCGTAGCTAACCCGTTTCAGCAGGGCTGCAATGGAGTCCAGATCTTCGTTTGTTAAATCGTTAAACAGCGGAATTGCCTTTAGCGTTTGGCGCATTGTATTTTCCGGAATTGATGAAAATCTCGCAACACAACATAACCTGTATATATTATTCCGGTAATGGCGTGAATTGTCAATAGGAAAGCAGGGTTAAAAACCAATACGTGTTTTTGACACCGAAAATCAGGATGTGTAAAATTAGATGTGAAGTCGCACCGAAGCTTTCGTTGGGTCGGCTTCTCTTTTTTTGTCAAATCCACGCTGAACGTGGCGTGAGCCATTCCGGAAAGACAGTGACAGGTGTATAAGATGATGTATTCACATTGCGAAATTTTGTTCCCACATTCAAAAGTGGGCGGGTTGAAAAAACTCAAGGGCAAAGAGTGGCAGGATTTGGTAGAGCATATTGCCTCGTTGCCGGAAACGCATATTGATTCGCTGGCCTTTAGCCATATGATGATTAAAGTATGCGATTGCCTGAATTGCGATTTGGGCAGCTATAAAGCGGCCCTGGGCTGCGCCGCCTGTTCGCAGCGGACGATTAACGCCTTGCGCGATACAGACAGACAGTTGTTGAGACGATACCATAACTCGCAAAGCGCCATGCTATTGTATTTGAACGAAGTCGGAGCCGGCAGACAGGAATAGAAAGACAATCTGTTTCCCGATAATTTTTTTTCAGGAAGGGGCCAACGATGGACCATCTACAGGTATTAAAACGGGCAGCCCGTCTTGCGCTTAAGCATCGGGCGTTATGGTTGTTTGGATTTCTGCTGGCTCTGTTCGGCGGCTCCGGCGGGGGCGGCGGCGGTGGAAACTTTGGCGGCGGCAGGGGCAACTATTCCGCCCCACCGGACGGCTTTCCCGGCAATGGCGGCTTCAACACCCCGTTGGGCGGCCTGATATCCGGCACAGACTGGATGATGATACTGGCCGTGGCGAGCGTGGTGGTGTTGCTGGTTCTTGTGCTGGCGCTATTAGGTATTGTGGTGCGGGCTGTATCGCGGGCGGCCCTCATCGGCATGGTAAACCAGATTGAAGACGACGGCCAAACAACGCTGAAAGACGGCCGGCGCTTCGGCTGGTCCGGACGGGCCTGGCGAGTTTTTCTGGTTGGTCTGGTCATCGGTATTCCGCAGGCTGTTTTGCTGC
>JAJRUC010000355.1 GCA_024278015.1 Chloroflexota bacterium | reverse complement strand
CGCGGCCAGGGCGCGGGCAATCAGTTCTCCGCCGTGAGTAAACATGAAATTCTCCTTTGAAAGCCCCCTCTCCCCAACCCTCCCCCTCGCAGGGGGAAGGGTTGGGGAGAGGGGGCTCTATGGGTTCAATGGTCGTTTTCCGATTGAATTGACTTTAGAAATTTTCTGTCTGCGTCCGTCAACGGGGCAGAGGCCAGCATGTCCGGGCGATGGCGCAGGGTGCGCAGCAGAGCCTGCCGCCGCCGCCATTCATTCATTTTGGCGTGATGCCCTGAAAGCAGAATGTCCGGCACGGCGTGGCCCCGAAATTCCGGGGGGCGGGTGTAGTGCGGATATTCCAGCAGGCCGGTGGCGTGCGAATCGTTGGCCGTGGCGGCGGGGTCGCCCAGCGCGCCCGGAATTTGGCGGATGAGGGCGTCGACAATGACCATAGCCGGAATTTCGCCGCCGGACAGGACGTAATCGCCGATGGAAATCCGGTCGGTAGCCAGATATTGCACCACCCGCTCGTCAACGCCTTCGTAGCGCCCGCAAATAAACATCAGGCGGGGATATTGCCCCAGTTCTTCCACCACCTGCTGGTTAAAAACGCGCCCCTGCGGGCTGAGCAGAATGACGGGGGGCCGGCCGGCGCTGCCGGCGGCGGTGTAGCCCTCCGGCGAAACCTCCAGCCCCAGCACCGATTCGACGGCGTAAAAGATGGGGTCGGGTTTCATTATCATGCCGCCCCCCCCGCCATAGGGGGTATCATCGGTCATATGATGTTTGTCGCGGGCGTAATCGCGGATATTGTGCAGGTGAATTTCGGCCAGGCCCGTTTCCCGGGCGCGTTGAATGATACTATAGCTGAAAGGGCCATCGAACATTTGGGGGAAGATAGAAAAAATATCAAAACGCATAAGCATCCTCTACGTTGATGATTTTAGCACATCGGCGGTGATTGTAAAATATTTGCCCATCTCGTCCAAGCGTGATATAATGGCTGTTGGTGTAAAATTACATTATTTTATCCAGACACTTGAGGCCCAAACGGATTTGCTTTTCTGTTTGGTTCCCGACGGATAAGAAAGGAACAATTGTGTCACTTACCAAAGAAGAGAAAACCCAGATTATTGAAGATTACAAACTGTTTGACAGCGATACCGGTTCGCCCGAAGTGCAGATTGCATTATTGACGCATCGCATTAACGACTTGATTGAACATTTGAAACTTCACAAGCACGATGAAGGGTCGCGGCGCGGTTTGTTGAAACTGGTCGGCAAACGCCGTCGTTTGCTGGCTTATCTCAGCCGCAAGAATTTTCCGCGTTACAAATCCCTGTTGCCTCGGTTGGGGTTACGCAAGTAGATTGCGGGCCAATGAGGTGATTGCGTTCGTCAGAAATACAAGTAGGTGAGGGGGAGTCTCTCATCTGCTTGTTTTTCATTTTTATGACAGGTAAATAATTTTTTTGACCATCCGGGCCACGACTGGTATTGGGGTGAGGGCCAAATTGTGGTGATTGGGCCTTCTCCCCAGTTCCAGCCTGCCCCGATGGTCGCCTAATACCATTGGAGGTATAATTATGATAGAGATTCCGCAAGGGAATACATTTTCAGCCGGTTTGGGGTCCGAAAAAATTTCGTTTGAAACCGGCAAACTGGCGCAACTGGCGGGCGGGGCAGTCATTGTCCGCGCCGGCGATTCAATGCTGATGGTCGTTGCCACGGCCGGCAAATCGGTGCGCGAAGGGATTGACTTTTTGCCCCTGAGCGTCGATTACGAAGAAAAACTGTACGCCGCCGGGCGCATCCCCGGCAGCTTCTTTCGGCGCTAAGGCCGCCCCAGCGAAGAAGCCATCCTGCTGTGTAGCCTGGTGGACCGCCCCCTGCGCCCCCTGTTCGACAAATCCATCCGCAACGAAGTCCAGGTGGTCATCACTTCCCTCTCATCTGACGGGGAACAACACCTTGATATTCTGGCTCTGAACGGCGCCAGCGCCGCCATGACCATCAGCGACATCCCCTGGGGGGGGCCGGTCGGCGCGGTGCGCATCGGCCTGGTTGACGATGAACTGGTCGTCAATCCGTCTGTGTCTGCTATGGCGAACAGCGCCCTTGACCTGCGCATAGCCGGCACCAAAGACGCCATCCTGATGGTAGAAGCCGGGGCCGATGAAGTGCCGGAAGATATGATGCTGAAAGCCCTGCGTATGGCCCACGAGGCCATTCAGGATGTGGTTGCCGTGCAGGAAGAAATGCGGGCCGCAATCGGCAAGGAAAAACGCGCGCTGGCTACGTCCGGTATCGACTCTGCCGCGCGGGAAAAAGTGCAAGCCTGGCTGGTCGATAACATTCAGCCGGTGCTGGATACCACCGTTTCCAAAACCGAAATCTACAAGCGCAAAGAGGCCATTACCCAGGATTTGCTGGCCGCCTTTGCCGACGACGAAACGGTTTCCCCCGCCGCCGCCGTAAAAGTGTTCAGCGAGCAATACAAAAAACTGGTCAGAAACCGCATCCTGTCTGAAGGTATTCGGCCCGACGGCCGCAAAACAGACCAGATTCGGCCTATTTGGGGCGAAACCGGCCTGTTGCCCCGCACGCACGGCAGCGCGGTCTTTACCCGGGGCGAAACCCAGGTGATGAGCATCGTTACCCTGGGCACCCCCGGCGAAGAACAACGGCTTGACACCCTGGGGCCGAAAGATACCAAACGCTATTTGCACCATTACAACTTTCCCCCCTATTCGGTGGGCGAAACCGGGCGCATCGGCGGCACAAAACGGCGCGAAACCGGCCACGGCGCCCTGGCAGAACGCGCCCTGCTGCCCGTTATCCCCTCGGTAGAGGAATTTCCGTACACCCTGCGCATCGTTTCAGAAGTGCTAAGTTCCAACGGCTCCACCTCTATGGCCAGCGTGTGCGGCAGCACCATGAGCCTGATGGATGCCGGCGTGCCCATTAAAACGCCGGTGGCCGGCATTGCCATGGGCCTGGTGACAGACGCGGAAACCAACCGCTTCGCCGTCCTGTCCGATATTCAGGGCGTGGAAGATGCTTTGGGCGATATGGACTTTAAAGTGGCCGGCACCCGCGCCGGCATTACCGCCCTGCAAATGGATATTAAAATCTCCGGCATCGACTGGGCGATTTTTGAAACCGCCCTGGCCCAGGCCAAAACAGGCCGGTACCACATCCTCGATATTATGGCCGAAGCCATCCCCGAAACGAGCGCGGACCTGTCGGCTTACGCCCCGCGCCTGTTCACCATGAAGGTCAACCCGGATTTGATTGGCAAAATCATCGGGCAGGGCGGGAAAATGATTCGCTCCATTCAGGATGACACCGGCGCCAAAATCGAAATCTCGGATGACGGCACCGTCTTCATTGCCACCGAAGATGAAACTGCCGCTGCGCTGGCCCGCACCCGCATTGAAGAACTGGTCACTGTGCCGGAAATCGGGGCCATTTACACCGGCAAAGTGGTGCGCACCACCGACTTCGGCGCGTTTGTGGAAATTTTGCCCGGCACAGACGGTATGGTTCATATCTAGCAACTGGCCGATTACCGCGTCAACAGCGTCGAAGATGTAGCCAAACTGGGCGACGAAATTATGGTGATGATTACCGACATCAGCCCGGAAGGCAAAATTCGGCTCTCCCGGCAGGCCGTGCTGGAAGGCTGGACGCCGGAAGAGGCCCGCTCGCACGATAAAGTCAGAAGCGGTGGCGGCGGCAGGCGCGGCGGCGGTGACCGGCGGCGCAGTGGCGGTGGCGGCCGGCGGCGTTCTTAAGCGAAGTGGTAGACAATATGTCCAAGAGTGATTACTATGGATGAGTATACACCTCAACCCGAACAGAATACCCAACCGGACCGACCTGGGCCTGAAGAGGCTGTGGACGGTTTGCCCGGCATGTTTGTCGATGGTACCCCCTTGCCGCCCGATGCGGCGGACAGCGGGCCGGAGGCAGAGCCGCCCCCCCCGACGGGGCCTTCGGTGATTAAAAAAATGGGCCTGGCCTTGAAAGAGGTTTTGGAAACCATTGTGCCGGCCATTCTGATTGCCTTGCTCATCAACCTGTTTCTGGCCCAGGCCACCCGCGTGTTCGGGCAAAGTATGGAGCCGAATTTGCACACCAATCAGCGCCTGGTCATTGAGAAAGTGAGCTACAAACTCCACGCCCCCCAACGGGGTGATGTGGTGGTGCTGAAGGTTAGACCGGAGGCCAATGAATTATTGATTAAACGAATTATCGCCCTGCCCGGTGAAACCGTGGAAATTAAAAACAACCAGGTGTTTGTTGACGGCCGGCCGCTGGATGAGCCATACCTTTCCCAGCCCACGCGGGGGCGTTATGGCCCCTTGCTCATTCCGGCTATGCGCGTTTTTGTGCTGGGCGATAACCGGGGCGCGTCGAATGACTCGCGGTCGTTTGGGTCTATCCCTATGGAAAATATTGTCGGGCGGGCCTGGCTTTCGTATTGGCCGGCGCAGGATATGGGGCTGGTGCAGTAAAAACCCGGTAACTGTTCACCCCCCTTAATCCCCCCACAAGAGGGGGAAGATATTCCCTCCCCCGCTTGCAGGGGAAGGGGCAAGAACAGCCAAAGAAGCTATTTATCGTTACAAATGCTTATGACTGACAGTAAAAACCTGATAGATTAACAAACAAGCGACAGGATATTCCTGTCGCTTGTCTTGGGTCGGGGCGCGATGCGTTGTGCCCCGGCTGGTGTTCCTGCATATCAAACACAACCTACGGCGTGTAATCCCGCAAAATAGAGCCGCCGATAAATTCCCGCAAAATCGAATTATCGGGGATGAAGTTGGCGTTGGGCAACGGGTCAAACCACTGCAAAAACGAGAGCAATCGCTTGGCCTCCTGATGCCCCGGCTTGCCCGGCTCAATTTGCTGCAACAGCGGTTCGGCCATCGGTTTGAGAAGCACTAATTCGTATAGCAATGCGGAATTGAATAGCACATCGGCGTTTTCCTGATAGGGGAAAATCCAGGTGTGTTCGCCTTGACGCACCTTCGGCCAGCGCGTGATGGTATCGGTGGCGGTGTAACCCCGGTGGGCGGCGTCACGCACAATGCGGCGCAACAGGCGGGTATCGGTGGTGGGCACGCGGTTGTGGTTATCCAGGTTCAGTTGCGTCAAAGCCGAAACATACACCCGGAAGATTTGCTCCGGCGGAATTTGGGCCACCAGTTTGGGATTCAGACCGTGAATCCCTTCAATGATGAAGATGGTTTCCGCCGGCGCCGTCATCGTATCGCCCCATTCCCGTTGGCCGGTGTAAAAATTATACATGGGCAGGGTCACTGCCTGGCCATTGATGAGCTTGAGCATCACCGCGTTGAACAAATCCAGATCCAGTGCGTACAGAGATTCATAATCGTAATCGCCGTCTGCATCGCGGGGCGTGTCCTGGCGGTTGACGATGAAATTATCCAGGCTGATGGTCATCAATCGCAGGCCGTTGGAACGCAGTTGGATGGCCAGGCGTTTGGAGAAGGTGGTTTTGCCCGATGAAGACGGCCCTGCAATGGTCACCATCCGAATCCGGTTGTCCAAACTGGCGATGAGCGTGGCAATTTGGGCAGTATGTTGTTCGTGCAGCGCTTCCGAGACCAGAATCAGCTCCCGAATTTTATCGGTTTTGACTATGGCGTTCAGTTTGCCCACATCGTATACTTCCAGGGCTTCCATCCACTCGCGGGCCTGGTTGAAAACGCTGACCAGCTTGGGATATTCCACCGGGGGCCGCAACTTATGGTAGCTGCCGGAGCGGGGGTACTGTAAAATGTAGCCGTCGCCGTAGCGGTTCACATCGAACAGTTGCATGTAACCGGCTGAGGGCAGCATATAGCCTTGCATATAATCTTTGGTATGGTTGATGGTGTAAAGGGTCAGGTAGCTTTTGCGCCGGGTTTTAAGCAGCCGCAGTTTATCGTCCCAGCTTTTGGTTTGAAAATGGGCTTCTGCTTCCGGCAGGGAGACGCGCTCTTTTTTGATGGGAATATCTGCCTTGACCAGGGCGCGCATCCGTTGGCGCAGAGCTTGCAGGTTTTCTTTGGTCAGCGGCGGATGGTTTGAGATTTCAAAATAAAATGCCCCGAAATTCAGGCCGTAGTCGATGATAATCCGAATATCGGGGAACAATTCTTCGGCGGCGGTCAGCAGCAGCAGCGACAATGACCGCCGGTAAATGCGCAGGCCGTCGCTGTGGGCCAGGGTAATCGGCTCAACATTTAAATCGGTGTAGACATGGTAGGTCAGCTCCCGCATTTGCTTGTTCACCAAACAGGCCATCAGGGGCGGGTTGTTTTCAGGATAGGCCGCCTTGAAAAAATCCTCAATGGTGGCCCCTTTGGGGCCTTCAAAGACGCGCCCGTTGGGCAAAAAAACCTGGGCCGTTTTGCGGGGGGCGGTTTCGGTGATGGGGATGGCCGCGATTTTATCGGGCCGGGTCAAATTATCGTTGAAAATCATGGATACAACCTCTGAGTATCGCTGGGATAAGCTATCTGACACTATTGTGAGCGGCAACTTTCTATTATAATGAATTTGGGGAAATTGGGCAACCGTCTCCCAAAAATCAATTTCCCCGCCACAACCGATGCCCGTCCGTGACCAGTTCCACCGCGCCGGTCTGGTCTGTGCGAAAGACAACCGCCCCCAATTCGGTGTAGCGCGCCGTCACCTCCGGGGCCGGATGCCCGAAGCGGTTATCCGCCCCCACCGAAATGACAATCACTTGCGGCTGAACGGCCTGCAAAAACGGCGGGCTGGAGCCGGTTTTGCTGCCGTGGTGCGGGCTTTTAAAGACGGTGGCCCGCACATTTTGCCCGCTCGCCAGCAAGGCCGCTTCGCCCGCTGCTTCCAAATCGCCGGAAAACAGAAAACTGACCTGCCCCAGCGACAGCCGGAGGGTGACGGACTGGTCGTTGATTTCTTCCAGCCCCGCCGAAGCCGGGCCGGGGTTCAGGATTTTGGCCCGCACCCCGTCATCCAGTTGCAAAACCATCCCTTGCCGGGCCGAAATCACCTCGGCGGGCGTGGTTTCCAGCCGGCGCGCCCATTCCCGGTACAGCCCGGACGCGCCCGGCACGCCGTTGACCAGCACGGTGTCCACCCGGTAGCGGGTCAGGACATCAACCAGCCCGGTCAGGTGGTCGGCATCGGGGTGGGTGTTGACGATGATGTCAATTGAGTGGTCCCAAAAGGGCATTTCTCGCCCCAGTTGCTGCCCCAACTGCGCCGGCGAGGGGCCGCCGTCGATGAGCATTTGCCGCCCGCGCGGAGTGGTGACGAGGATGGCATCGCCCTGACCGACATCCAGAAAAGCCACGTGCAACTTGCCGTCGGGCAGAGCCGATAATCCAACCCACAGCAGCAGGCCGAGGGCCAGCAGCCCGCCGAAAGCGTACACGGGGGCCGGGGCCGGGGCGGACTTTCGGCTGAAAGGCGCGTTTTGGGCCGGGGGGCGAGTCTGAAACCACCATAATCCGGCGGCCAGGGTTAGATAAAACAGGGCCATCAGCCAGAAGGGCATAGCGGGCAGGGCAATTTGCGCCCACTTAAAGCCCGCCGTCCACTGCACAATGCGGATTGTCCACGTTAAAAGCAGCCAGGCCGGCCAGCCGAGCGCCTGGCCCAACGGCAGCCAGGCCATACCGGCCAGCGTCGCCGGCCCGCCCAGCAGCATAATTAACGGCTGCACCGGCACAATCAGCAAATTGGTCAGCAGACTGACCAGACTCAAGCGTCCAAACTGATACAAAATCAGGGGCGTAGTGGTAATTTGGGCGGCGACAGTGACCAGCAAGGCTTCGTTCAGCAGCCCGGCAGTGGATGACAGCCCTCCGAAGCCCGAAAATTGGCCCAGCAATTTTGCCGAGCCGCGTTCCAGCGCCGGCACCAGCAAAACCAGCCCCAGCGTGGCCGCGAAGCTCAACTGAAAGCCCACGTCCCACAGGGTCAGGGGGTTGATGGCCGTCATCGCCAGCGCCGCAGCGAACAGGGCGTTCAACGCGCCGTTGGGCCGGCCCACCACCATCGCCAGCACAAAGAGCGCGCCCATCAGCGCCGCCCGCACTACTGCCGCATCCGCGCCGACCATAACGGTGTACAAGGCCACGCCCAGCATCGCCAGCCAGGCCGCCCGTCGCTTGCCGATGAGCTTTTGCCCGGCCAGCAACAAAATCCCCACCAGCAATGAAATATTGCTGCCGGAAATGACGATGACATGACTGGCCCCGGTGGCGTTGAAATCTTCGTACAATGCGGGCGGAATACCGCTTTGGATGCCCAGCAAAATGCCGTTCAGCAGCGCTGCTTCCGGTTCAACCAGGATGCGATTGATGACGCTGTGCGCCCGCGCTTTAAAGCGATAAATGGCGGCTTTCAGCGAAAAGCCGCTTTGGGGGGCAATGAGCCTGATTTTGGGACGGCGCATCAGGGTGTGGATATTTTGGCGGGCCAGATAATCCTTGTACGAGAAACTTTCAAAAACGGGGGGCGTTTCCGGTTTGGCGAAAATCTCTAGCCTGTCGCCGTAATGATATTCCGGAAAGCGGGGGGCGCGTACCAGGGCCAGGCCGGTTACGGGCGCGGCAGTCCCGTCGGGTGGGGCGATGGTCTCTGCCCGTACCCGCAAATTGGTGTAGGTATCTCGGATATCCGGCTCATTGATGACGACGCCGGTCAGCAGCAGATAGTCGGTCTCGTTGTAAAAGGCAATATGCCCCGGCCCGACGGCCGGTTGAGCGCTGAGCAAGCGGGCCGCGCCCAGCAGCAGGGCCAGGCCCCGGCCAAACCGGCGCCGCGCCGGCGGCGCGTTTCGGTACAGCAGCAGGCCGCCGATGACGGGCAGGGCCGCCAGAGCCAGAGCCATCGGCGGGGGAGCCAGCCACTGCGCCAGCCCCAGGCCCGCCAACCAGAATAGCGTAAAATGAATGAGCGGAGTCATAGCCAAAGTGTAGCACACCGAAAAATAATCGTCAATGCGAACTTGACCGGAGGCTATATTTTTGCTACATTCTCCTAATCCCTGCGTAAAGGAGTGGCTATGCAAGCAGACAAGGTTGTCCGGTCTACCTGCCCGTATTGCGGCGTTGGCTGTCAGGTGGCGTTGCACATCAAAGATGACCGCATCTTTCGGATAGAAGCCCCGGTGGAGGCCGCCCCCAACTACGGCCGGCTGTGCGTTAAAGGCCGCTTTGGGGCCGATTACGTCCATCACCCCAACCGATTGCGCCTGCCCCTCGTTCGACGGCGGCCGCAACGGCCCGGTCGGCGTACCCCGGCCCGCTTTCCCGATGACTGGCGCGAGGCCACCTGGGACGAAGCCCTGAACTTTGCGGCGCAAGGGCTGGCCCGCATTCATCGCGCTGCCGGGCCGCAAGCCATCACCGCCAATGCCTGCGCCAAAGCCACCAACGAAGACAACTACCTGCATCAAAAATTGATGCGGGGCGTGCTGGGCACAAACAACGTGGACCACTGCGCCCGGCTGTGCCACGCCGGCAGCGTAACCGGCCTGCAACTGGCCCTCGGCTCCAGCGCCATGAGCAATTCCATCGCCGAAATGCCCGACCTCGATTGCTTCATCGTCACCGGCTCCAACACCACCGAAACGCATCCCGTTATCAGCACCTTTCTTAAACAGGCTGTTACCCGCAACGGGGCTAACCTGATTGTCATTGACCCCCGTCAAACCGAAATGACCCGCTTCGCCCGGCTGTGGCTGCGGCACAAACCGGGCACCGATGTGGCCCTGTTTAACGCCCTGGCCCACGTTATTGTGACGGAGAAGTTGTACAACAACGCCTTCATCGCCGGGCGAACCGCCGGCTTTGCCGAATACGCGGCAAGTCTGGAATTGAAAACGCCGGAGTGGGCCGAAATCATCACCGGCGCGCCCGCCGACGATATTCGCCGGGCAGCCCGTATGGTCGCCACTGCCCGGCGGGCCGCCATTTACTGGGGTATGGGCATCAGCCAATCGACGCACGGCACAGACAACACCCTGACCCTGACCAACCTGGCCCTGCTCACCGGCCACATCGGCCGGCCCGGCACCGGCCTGAACCCGCTGCGCGGCCAAAACAACGTGCAGGGCTGCTCGGATGCCTGGGGATTGCCCAACGTGCTGACCGCCTACCAACCCGTTGCCGGCGCAGCGGTGCGGGCCAAATTCGAGCGCGACTGGTTTGGCCCGGACGATGACCGCCGCCTGCCCGCCCAGGCGGGCCTGACCACCACCGAAATGGTCGATGGCATCCTGTCCGGCATAGTAAAGGGCTGGTACGTGATGGGCGAAAATCCGCTGATGAGCGAGCCGAATTTGCGCCACGCCCAACACGCCGTTGAACACCTGGAATTTTTTGTGGCCCAGGATATTTTCTTTAACGAAACAAATGTGTACGCCGATGTCATTTTGCCCGCCGCCGCCTTCGCCGAAAAAGAAGGCACCTTCACCAACACAGACCGGCGGGTGCAGCGGGTGCGAAAAGCCGTTGCCGCCCCCGGCCAGGCCCGCGCCGATTGGCAAATTATTTGCGGCCTGGCCGTCCGCATCGAAGCGGAACTGAACCGGCCCACCCTGGGCTGGCAGTACGCCCGCCCCGCCGAAATCTGGGAAGAAATGCGCCGCCTCACTCCCGATTTTGGGGGCATTAATTACGACCGTCTGGAGCGCGAGGGGGGCGTTCACTGGCCTTGCCCCACCGCCGACCACCCCGGCACGCCGTATCTCTTTGCCGACAGCTTCCCCGCCGGGCGCGGCAAATTCTTCGCGGTTGAGTTTAATACCGCAAGCGAACTGCCCGACGCCGATTACCCCTTCATCCTCAGCACGGGCCGGGTGCTGTACCACTGGCACGGCGGCACCATGACCCGCCCTTCGGCCCTGAACGAGATTTGGCCGGAAGCCACCGTGGAACTGCACCCGCGCGATGCCGCCCGGCTTAACCTGACCACCGGCGATTGGCTCGACCTGTCCTCCCGGCGGGGGACCATCACCGCCCGGCTGCTGGTCACGGGCCGCTCGCCGGAAGGGACGGTTTTCATCCCCTTCCACTTTGCCGAAGCCGCCGCCAATATCCTGACCGATAATCGTCTTGACCGGCGGGCCAAAATTCCCGATTACAAAGTGTGTGGCGTTAAAATCGAAAAAGCCGCCGTCATTCCCGCCGCCCGGCCCGGCGCTGAAATTCCGCTGGAAGACCGGGGGGCGATTAAAGATGTATCCGGTTTGAAATGACAGGAGTCCCATGACCGTTCCGCAAAGCGTCCATGCCGTAACTTATATTAAATACACCGGCGCCGAAAAGACATCGGTGGCCGGCGGCGTCATCGAAGAAATTTTAATGTGCATCCACGTCAACGGCCAGGAACTGGTGACGTTTATGTGCAGCCCGCACAATGTGGAAGAATTGGCGCTGGGATTTTTGCGCTCGGAAGGCATTATCAACAGTATGGATGACATCAGCCTGCTGACCTTGTCTGAAAGTGAAACCTGCGTGGATGTCTGGCTGAAGGATT
>JAJRUC010000354.1 GCA_024278015.1 Chloroflexota bacterium | reverse complement strand
TGACGGCCCCAATCGGCATACCGGAACCAAGCCCTTTGGCGCTGGTGATAACATCCGGCTCAACGCCAAAGTGTTCGATGGCCCACATTTTGCCGGTGCGCCCAATACCGCTTTGCACTTCGTCGGCGATGAGCAGGATGCCATGCCGGTCGCACAATTCGCGTAGCGCGGGGAGGAAGCTGGCCGGCGGCACCAGATAGCCCCCTTCGCCCTGAATGGGTTCCACCAGAATGGCGGCTACTTCGTTGGCGGGTACGTTGCCGGCAAAGACCACGTCTTCAATATAGTCGATGACGGCCCGGCCCTGGTCATCACCGGCCAGCAGGGGGCGATAAGGGTTTGGATAGGGAACGTGAGTAACGCCCGGCATGGTGGGGAAGGCGCCCGCCTGTTGCACGTATTTGCTGGACGTAAAAGAGAGCGACCCCATTGTGCGCCCGTGGAAGCCGCCGTAAAAGCCGATGAAGCGGGGCCGTTTGGTAACGTAGCGGGCCATCTTCAACGCCCCTTCCACCGATTCGGTGCCGGAATTGGCAAACAGCACCATCGCATCTTCCTTGAAGGGGGCCACATCGTTCAATTGCTCGGCCAGTTTCACCATCGGTTCGTGATAATAATCCGATGAAATGTGCAAAAATTTGTCGGCGGCATCTTTGATGGCCTGCACCACGGTGGGGTGGCTGTGCCCGGTAGAGGTGACGGCAATGCCGGCCATAAAATCGATGAAGCGATTGCCGTCAATATCCCATACTTCTGCGCCGCGCCCTTTGTCCATCACAAAGGGATAAATTCGGCCGTAGGTGCGGGTGATAACCCGCTCGTCTCGTTTGAGCAGGGCCTTTGCTTTGGGGCCGGGCAGTTCGGTGACAAGGTGTTTGTTTAACATAATTTCTCCTTTGAAAACGGGTTTCGGGTTTTGTTTGTGCGGAAACGGCAATTGACTGCCGGCCTTCGGCTTCAAAACCAAAAGCTGTGCCGGATGCCGGATTTTTATCCGCTTTGGGAAAATGAATTTAATGAATTTAATGACGGGCCGGGTTTACGTCCAGCACCCCAAAGCCCGCACGGGGAATCGCCAACTGGCGCCGTCGGGTAGATAAGAGAGGTTGGGGATAATGAAATAAATCAAATGCGTACTTGTTGTCATCTGTACACCATTGTTGACGTGCAACCTGATTTTACGAGTTTCCGCCAGGGTGTCAAAAAAAATCGCCGGCCATGTTCGGGTAGAATGATGGCCGGCGATTGAGAGAACAGGGAGAGTGGTTATTGCTCGGAGGCGATGACGGAAACGCTCAGGCGGCCGTCTTCAATCTGGCCGGCAATCATCAGGTTGACGGTTTGGTCTGCGTTGGTAAAACTTAGCAGCAGACTGGTGTCGTCTATCATTTCCATCGTATCTTCGGCGGTCCAGTCAGAGAGTTCGGTTTTGTAAAAGTCGGCAATGGCCTGGGGCGATTGGGCGGTGTAGTAGTTCATCATGCCTGCCATCGAAAACTGAACGTCTGCATCATCTGGCAGGGGCAGGTTTGCAGTTGAGGCCAGGCCGCTGCCGGAAGAGTCGCCGCCGGTATCGCCGCCGAACATGCCGGCGGCATTTTGGGCTGCATCGGGCAGGGTAATCTCAAAAGACTTGTTCACGTCAAGCAGGTTGTATTCAATGGACATTGTGCCTTCGTTAAAGACGGCGGCCCCTTCAGCCGAGGGGGCATCCATGAAGTTGCTGCCGGTCATTGTCCAAAGCATTTTTACCGGATAGCCGCCGTCGCGGGCCAGCCATACTTCGCCGGAGGCGCTGTCTACTTTCATATCGGTCTGGTCCATAAAGTCAGCTTCATTAAAGGTGTAGCGCCAACTGGAGATGCCGTTCACGGTTTGCGGCAGCAGGCTGCGGCGGGCTGATTTGGGCAGGTCTTTCACCATATCATCGGCGGAAAAGAAGCCGGAGGTGAAAGTATCGTCGTCGCCGGCGGGGAAGCTCATCCAACTGCCGTCTTCCGGGTTTTGCATGTAGGTCATACCATCCACCAGGTATATCTCAAACATGCCGAAGCCGCCGGTTTCCGCCACCATTGAGCCTTCCATTTGCATCCGCATGTGCATGGTGGGCGGTTCTTTAATATTTTCGGTAGAGACGGTAATTTTGCCGACCGAAGGTTGCCCGTCGGAGGCTGTGCCGTCGAAGGTCATCACAATTTCACTGCGATATGAGTCAAAATTTGCCAGCGACTGGTCGATACTGCCAATCTCCAGCGCGGCTTCTTCCGTATCGCCCTGGGCGGCAGCGGCTGCGTCTTCGGCGGCTTGTTGGGCCTCTTCAACGGCGGGGGCGGCTTCGGTGGCGACTTCTTCGGCGGCTTGCCGGGCCTCTTCCACGGCGGGGGCGGCCTCGGTGGCAATTTCTTCGGCGGCTTGCTGGGCCTGCCGGGCGGCTTCGCCCAGGCTTTCCTGAGCCTGGTCGGCCACTTCGGCGGCTTTATCTTCAATGGCTTCTTTGGCGGTTCCCCCCAGCCCGCAGGCCAGGCCAAACAAGGCCAAAACAATAATCAATATAAAAATCTTGTGTACAGGTTTCATCGTTGCTCCTTCCCTATTTGTGAAAAAATCCTTTAATAATTGTCCGGTATTTGCGGGATATTGTCAAGGTACGCCCAATTTTTTGGGAAACTTACGGCCCGGTCAGCAACAGGCCGGTGATGGTCAGGGGTAATGCGGCGGTCAGGCGGATGGTTTCGGTTTGGGCGGGCAGGGTAAACCGGGCGCCGGACTCATTGGCAGAAAAGGCGGGTTGCAGGGGGCGACCATCAACAGAGACGGCCAGTGATGCCGGCGACAGGGGCGCGGCGGTTTCGATGGTTAATTGCAGGGGAGCGTCGCCGGCGTGCCGCAGGCGCAAATCGGCTTGTTGCATGGCGCGGGCCGGTTGGCCTGCCGGGTGAGTCAGCTTGCCCCAGCCGGCTCCCAACTGCAAATAAGGGCGGGGGGTATCGGTGTGCGGGGCGCGATAAACCGTCAGCCGGTTGTCCTGAAAAGCGGGTGGCGTATCGCCGAACACCTGGGCCACCCAGTATTCGGTCTGCTCACGCTCAGGGCCGGGCGGCATTTGATAATAATCCAGCACTACGTATTTCAGGTTAAAATCGGTGAAGATGGTGGGGGCCACGGCGGCTAAATCAGTGTTGATGATGTCATCATCCAGCGCCCGCCACTGTTGAAAAACGGGCGTGCGCCGGCTTTGGTCAAGGGGGTTGTTGCGCGAGGTATAGGCCGTCAGCAGGGCTTTTTTGTGGACAGTTTGATACAACAAGGGCGCCGGGCGGTCCCAATTCATGGGCAAACAGGCGATGGTGTAGTCGTCCGGTTCGGCGGCCAGGGTGTTGAAGAAGGCGGGCGTGTCGACGGGACTCATGGGGAAGGGGATGACCAGAAACTCGATGAGGATGAGGCCGGTCAGCAGCCACTGTATTTTGGGCCGAAAACGGGCCAGGCCCATAGCCGCCAGCACGCCCAGACCAATCATCACCATCAGGGCAAACCGGCTGAGGGAGCGGCTGATGCCGATGAAGGGCACAAGTTTGTACAAAAACAGATAGGGCAGGGGGAGCGGCGTTTTTCCGATGGTGACGATGCGCCCCAAAATGTGCAGATACGGCCCCAGGGCCAGCGTAAAAAACGCGCCGGTGAAGAGCAGCCAAAATTGCCCCAGCCGGGTTTTGGCGTAATACCATCCGGCCACAAGTCCCAGCCCCAGGGGGATGAAGCCGGCAAAGATGAGCCTTTCCGAGGTGGTGGTGGTGAAGGTTTGGTAAATGGCCGCCACTGATTTGCCCCACCAGGGATGCAGTTCGCTGGGGGTGAAGAAGGCCAGCAAATCGGCGGAAAGGACCACGGTTTCAGAGAAATCGGGGCGCATGTAATCGGCGGTGGCGGCTTCGGCCACCATAGGGATGAGCAACGGGGCGAATATCAGCCCGAAGGCCAGACCCATCGCCGCCAGACCGAGGACGGGTTTGAGCAGCGTTTGCCACGTGGCCGGGGCGTCTCGCCAGGCCCGCCACAGCGTCCAGGCCAGAGCCAGGGCGGTGAACAGGAGCATATACAGCGTTTGGTACCAGTCGATGGTGGTGACCAGGGCCAGAAACAGTCCGCTTAAGGCCAGGTCTTTTTTGTTGAGCGAAGCTGTGGGGTCGTTTGCCAATTGAATTCGCCAGCCGTTCAGCGTTTTCAGCAGCCACAGAATGTAAAACGGAGGCCATGTCAGGCTCAAGACCTGCATGTGCCCCAGCAAGTGCGCCATGTGAAAGGGCGAAAAGGTGAAGATGAGGCCGGCGGTAAAGGCGGCCCATTCGCCGCGTGGGCCGGTTATCTTTAACTGCGACAGCGTGTAGCGGGCCAGCAAATACACCCCGAAGCCGGAAAAAACAAAATGAAAAAAGACAACGGCATTGTAGGCCACGGTCGGGCCAAAATTAAGCTGAAGGGGCAGGGTCCACAGCCCGTTAAAATAATTCAGGGTGTGAAAAATGAGGCTGACGCCGGTGGGGGGGTACAAAATATCGGTGAAGAAGAAGAGCGTGTGCCTGTTAAGCAGCGCTTCTTTTATCCACCATTGATTCCAGTAGTTTTGCCAGCCGTCAAATCCGTCGCCGGGGATGGCGGTGGTCAGGTTTCGGATAGCGGGCCACGTCATCACAATGGATAACAGGGCATACCCAACGAGCGCGTTGCGAGCGGAGTGAGTAGTTTTTCTCATAGTAATTTTATGGCCGGCGGCCCTGAAGACAGCTCTACTTTTCTACTTTTACGCCCCGCCAAAAAGCCACATGGTTTTTGATATTGGCGGCAGCCGCATTGGGGGCGGGATAATACCAGGCCGCGTCTTTGTTTTCCTGACCATTGACGGTGATTGAATAGTAGCTGGCCAGCCCTTTCCAGGGGCAGGTGCTTTTGGTGTCGCTTTGTTGAAAGTAACCGGTATTAATCGATTTCGGTGGAAAGTAGACATTCCCTTCCACGATTTCATAGTGGTCACTTTCGGCCAGCACCGTCCCGTTCCAAATTGCTTTTGCCATTTTGTTCACTCCTTTTTGATAGTTATTGTAAAAGGCATTGTACTAAAAAAATTATACCTTGCCGAAGTGAAAATACGAAATGACGCGCTGCCGGCGGGTTAATCGAGGCCGGTCAGGGCCGCCAGCCGGGCGCGCGCGGCCTGCGGGTCTACAAAATAGACGGCCTCCATGCCCAATTGCCGGGCCGCAAAAACGTTCTCTTCCACGTCATCTACAAAAATTGCCTGGGCCGGGTCTGCCCCGGCTTTTTGCAGCGCGGCCCGATAAATGGCCGGCCGAGGTTTGATAATGCCCGTTTCGGCGGAGGTGACGGAAAAGTCGAAGGCATCGGCAATGCCATACTGCAATAACAGGGTGTGCCCGTCGGGATACCACGAATTGCTCAACAGGCCGATGGTGTAGCCCTGCTTCAGGCGGCGAATGTAGTTGACCAGGTCCCGGTCTATGACGTCGCCCTTGAAAAAATCTTGCTGGGCGCGGGTCGCCTCTGTAGCCGAAAGCCGGAAGTGCCGGGCCGTATCTTGCCAAACCTGTTCCCAGGTGGCCTGCCCCACTTGCGCCTGGCGGCCTACCGGGCCGTCAAAGACGTAGGCTTCAAGTTGACCGGGCGACAGGTTAAGGCGGGCCTCCCATTTTTCGCGGGCTGACCGGTCTTCGGTGCGCAGCAGAACACCGCCAAAATCAAAGATGATGGTTTTGAATGTGGTTTTCATGGCAATGCCTTTCTGCCGGCAGCGAAGACCGGGTTACAATCCGGCTTCATGTAAATCCTGTCCGGCCATTGCTTCTACGTCCGGCAAGTCGATGGTCCAATCTGCTGATTGCGACGAGATTTTTTTAGCCTGCGCGGCATATTGAACCCATGATTTCAAGGCCCACAGTCGCACCGAAACCAGGGCATACCAAAAGGGCCGGTTGTCGATGCGCTTGCCGGTGAAGGTTTCGTACCAGTTGACCAGTTGGTCGGCCAGGGCGGGGCTGTATTTTCGCAAACCGTGCGCGGCGGTCATTACATCCCAGCGCGGGTCGCCAATGGCGGCTTGTTCCCAGTTAAGCAGGCCGATGAGCTTGCCTTCGTGTACGGTGACATGGTGCAATTGGGGATTTCCGTGGATGAGCCGGTGCGGCCGGCTCTGAATTTTAGCCACTTCCGGTTTGAGGCGGGCAATCATTTGCCGCAGCGTGGCGTTGCCCATCTCTCTGGACCACAGCAGCATCCGCACCAGTGTGCCGGCCACGGTGGCCTGGTACAGGGGCGCGTCGTTCAGGCCGTTGTGGTCCAGGGCGTGCAGCCGGGCCAGCAATTCGGCCAGTTGGGGGATAATTTCCTGAGCCATGTCCATGGCGCCGGGAGAGGCCGGCAGCAGGCGTTTACCGGGCAGCATTTGCCAGATGAGGTATTCGGTTTGGCCCAATTTGCCTTTGGCCAACGGCCTGGGCGCGGGGAAACTGTCCAGTCGCAGACGACGCAGTACCGCCCAAACCGCCGCCACTTTTTGGGGAGAGTGCGTTTGCCAGCAGGTCAGGTTGCTGCGATAGCTTCGCAAGGTCAGGGGCAGCGCCTGCCCGTCGGGCCACAAGCTGGTATAGGTAATGGTATCGTACTCCCACGAGTGGGTGGGCGACACATCGCGCACTTTGATGGGACAATTTTCGTCTGTGGGGATGGCTTTATTGGTGAGCATCGCCACCAGATTATCGTCAGCGGACATAAAACGCACCTTTACTGAAAAATACAGCTTGCCGGTAGATGGCAACATATTTTTTCAGGCAGTCACTATACCTTCAAATCCCGAAAATTGCCAACCTGCAAAGTATTTTCCGCCGCCAACCGGCGCAAGGCGGCAATGATTTTCCGGTCGGCGCGGCCAAAGGCAAAGCGGTCGATGGTCTCCAGCGTGACCCACGCCCAATTTGCCACGCCAATTTTTTGGGGACAGCCGTCAATCAGGCGGGCAAAAAAGGCATGCAGGGTGATTTTGAAGTGGGTGAAGGCATGATTGACCACTGTCACCGGCCCGTCGACAGCAATTTCAATGTTTAATTCCTCCCGAATTTCCCGCTGCAAACAGTGCGGCAGGGTTTCCGAAGGTTCTTGCTTGCCCCCCGGAAACTCCCACAGGCCGCCCAACATACCCTCCAGGGGGCGTTGGGCAATTAAAAATTCCGGTCCGGTGGTAGTTTTGTAAATGACTCCGGCGGCCACATTGTAATGCGGAACGGGCTTTTTGCGCGGCTTGACCGGCAGCGATTCGGCCAGACCGGCGGCCCGCGCCCGGCACAGCCCGTTTCCGGCGGGGCACAGCAGGCACCTGGGGCGGGCCGGGGCGCAAACGACGGCCCCCAATTCCATCAGCGCTTGCGTCCATTCGGCGGAGACGGCGGCGGTTCGGGCCATTTCTGTGGCGATGGCCTGAATCCGGTTGCGGCCCGGCGCGGTGGTGATGTCGTCTTCAATGGCGAACAGACGACTGATAACCCGCTTGACGTTGCCGTCGACGGCGGGAACCGGCTCGCCGAAGGCAATCGAAGCGACGGCTCCGGCGGTGTAGGCCCCAAACCCCGGCAGCGTGAGGAGTTCGGACCGGGTTTGGGGCAAGCGGCCGTCGAAGCGGGCCACAATGTCGCGGGCCGCCCGATGCAGGTTTCGGGCGCGGGCGTAGTAGCCCAGGCCCTCCCATGCCTTCAGCACCTCATCCACCGGGGCCGCCGCCAGGGCCGCCACGGTTGGAAACCGGGCCAAAAATTTCTGATAATACGGCATGACGGCGGTCACTTGCGTTTGCTGAAGCATCACCTCGCTGACCCAAATCCGGTACGGGTCGGTTTCATCTCGCCAGGGCAGAGGCCGACGGTTGGCCCGGTACCAGCGTTGAATTGTCTGCTGCAAGGTTGTTTTATCCATAGCTATATCATAGCTGAAGAGGCGCAATCGCCGAAACGCACCCTGCACCCGTCCGGTTTGACACCTGTCGCCGCCGGTCTATAATTATACCAATTGTATACCGTTTACGGGCGCTCGGGCAACCGGGCTGAGATTGCGCCATATCGCGGCGCAGACCGTTGAACCTGACCCGGATAATGCCGGCGGAGGAATGACACATTGCGGCAAAACGCCTCCTGAATCGTCAGCGGGCGTTTTTTTGTTTGGTGATTAGAGCTTGCTTTCTGCGCGAATCTCCAATCCTCGCACCTTGGTACTCGGTCAAATATGCTTTGATGGGTAAGGGCGGTTTGCGAACCGCCCCTGCGGAGAACGTTTGCAAGGGCACGTTGCAGCGTGCCCCTACAGATAAACCGGCAAATTTACCCGCAATAAAAACCATCATTCAATGCTTGACTGAGTCCCAGTCTCAAAACGTCAATAACCAATGATAACTGACAACCTATGACCAAATACATCATCTTCACCAACGGAATACTCCCCCACCCCGCCGAGAATCGCCGCCACATTGACCCCGATGCCACCATCATCGGCGCGGATGGCGGCACGCTGCACGCGCTGGCGATGGGCATCACCCCGCACACCATCATCGGCGATCTGGATTCGCTGCCGCCGGAAATCGTGGCGCAAATGCGTGCCGCCGGGGTGGAAATCATCGAACATCCGGTGAAAAAGGATGAAACCGATTTGGAGTTGGCGCTCTCGCTGGCGATGGCGCGC
>JAJRUC010000353.1 GCA_024278015.1 Chloroflexota bacterium | reverse complement strand
TCGGTGGTGCCGCTGGTAAAGATGATGGCCGCCAGGCTGTCGGGCGGCACATCGATATTCGGGGCGTGCGTGGGCGCGTCAAGCAGCAAATCGGCCAGCAACTGTTGATGCCCCGCCCCGGTATCAGCCGGCCCGGCGTCATCCATACCGGCCATTTGCCAGCGTAGCAGCAACTTTTTGTAAACGCCCCGGCTGACCACGCTTTGAATATCAGCCGACACAATTTCCGGCAAGTCTGTGTGCCGCTGCACCAGCTTCACCAGCCGGTTAAATTCCCGCAGCGTCACCAGCACCTGCGGTTCGGTTTTGCGCACCTGTTCAATAATCTGGGGGGCGGTGGCATCGGGGTTGGGCAAAACCACAACCCCGCCGATTTTGAGGGTGGCATAATAGGCGACGACCATTTGCGGCACGTTGGGCAGCACAATCATCACCCGGCAGCCGGGCCGCACCCCCAGGCCGTGCAGGGCGTGGGCCAGTTGATTGACCTGCCGGTTAAGCTGGCGATAGGTCAGGCGGGTTCCGTAAAAGACGGTGGCCGCCCGATTAGGCAGCCAGGTGGCCGCGCTTTCCAGAAATTTGTGCAACGGCTGTTTGGGGATGGGAACCGTGGCCGGGGTGTATTTGCTGTAACTTTTCAGCCAGGGCCGATGGCCGGCGGCTTCGGATTGGGACGTGTCTCGCCAGCTTAAACGCTGTTCGCCGGCCACAAACCGGCGGATGGCCCGGTTGACGGCCTGATGCCGTTCCAACTGAACCTTGTGTTTGGCCGAACCGACATCGTAGATTTCGGCGTGGGGTACGGTTTTGCCCACATCCTCAAAAACGTAGCGGGGGAAATATCTGTCGCGCTCGCCGGTGACGATTAAGGTGGGAGTGGTAATGTTTCGCAACAGGGACCAGCCCTGCCATTTGCGCAGGTTGTTCAGCATCATGCGCTTCATCACGTGAATTTCGGCGTTCCAGCGGGGGCGGTACTTCCACCAGGGCCGGAAGAAGGCCGTCGGGGCGCGATACAGCAGGGCCGTGGCTTTGGGCAGCGGATATTCGCCGGCGGTAGCCAGTAAAATCAACTTTTCCAGGCGGTTTGGGTGAGCGTTGGCGTACTCAACGCAAACAGAGCCGCCGAAGGAGTGCCCGGC
This sequence comes from Chloroflexota bacterium, assembly GCA_024278015.1. Taxonomy (GTDB): domain Bacteria; phylum Chloroflexota; class Anaerolineae; order 4572-78; family 4572-78; genus JAJRUC01. Next base: position 9,162 of record JAJRUC010000353.1, on the reverse strand, counting down.
CAGCACAAATTTGTCGGGCAGGTGCAGGGCCTCAACCACGCTGTGCAGGTCTTGCACCAGTTCCGGCATAGTGTATTCGGTGAAGGGGGCGTCGCTTTGGCCGTGGCCGCGCAAATCGGGCGCCACCACCCGATAGTCGCGGGCCAGGTCGTTTATCTGAAACTCCCACGTTTCGGCGCAACCGGCGTAGCCATGCACCAGCATTATCGTTTGCTGCGCCCCTTCCGGCCAAATGTCAATCACGCTCAAGTGGGCATCGGCCAGGCCGGTGATGGGCACTTGCACCCGATAAAGGTCAAAATCAAGTTGAATATCTCGCCGTTTCATGCCTCGCAATTTCTTTTTCATGCATCACCTCTCAAATAAATAGCCGCCTCTTACTTGCCCCTAACTGAATCAACAGTTAAAATTGGTGTAACTTTGCGCATGGAGGCGACCCCGTTGACCGAAAAAAATCGTCCGTGGTGGATTTTTACCACCCAAATGCCGTTGCTGGATACCACCTTGTCTGAAAATCATCAGCCCCCCCTGAAACATTTTATCGTTGAGGGCGTACCGGTCATCAAAAGTTTACACTGGATTATGTATGGCCCCCTTCTGGCGGTAATGACGGTCGCCGGTATGACCGGCCTGGCCTGGCTGCTGAATATAAAATCGCAATCGAATGAAATGAAACTGGCCTTTGCCTGTATGTGGGGGGTGACGCCCATTCTGGTTTGGGTTGCAGGCGGCTGGATTATCGGCAAACTGGGCCAAAAATACCTGGCCCGCCGGCGCGAAGCGGGCCGCCGGCGCGTTGACCTTCGGCTGGATTTAACGGCCCGCACGCTGCAAATCAACCGGCAGCCCCCCCTTCACTTTGAAGACCTGGGCGAGTTCAAGCTGATAACCGACAACGGTGTGTATTATAATCCGCAAGAATCCATCGCCGCGCTGCTCAATCTGGCGGTCGATACCACTGCCGGGCAGATAACCATTTTACCCAAAGACCTGGGCAATGTAAAACAAAAATTGCAGTTGCAAAGCCAACTCAACGCCTTGACGCAACGTTAGTTTGCCAGTTCTGCGGTGGTGTTGATGGCGTTGGGGTTGCCGGGCAAGGGCACAACCTCAAAATCATACTCTACCACCAGCCGGCGACCATTGATATTTTGCAGGGTATATTGATAATCAACCAACGCTTCACGGGTGGCGGAGGGCGACTCAAACGTCCAGAATTCGCGGCTGCTCACCTGCAAGCGGCCCGTTTGGGCATTAACGCTAATTTGCGGGACGCCGATGGTTGAATAGCGAATGGTCAGCGGCGCATTATATTTTTGATTCACGTCCTGGGCAAAGGTCTGCACTTTTGCCAGCGCGGCCCCTCGCCAGCGCAACGATAGCGCGGACGTATTTTGTCCGTCCGGCTTTACCATAACCGCCACCAGTAAATTATTGGCGTGAATTATACTTTGCAGCGCCTCCGCCTCTTCTTCGGAAGAAAGCGTGGACGGAGGCAGCACCCTGGTGGCGGTGGCCGTGGGCGGCGGGCTGGTGGGGCGAAGGGTGGCCGTGGGCAAGGGAAGCGGCGTAAAGGTGGCGCTCGGCGGGAGCAAAGGCGTGTCGGTGGCAACAACCAGGGTGGCCGTGGGCAAAACGACGGCCTCGGCTGCGTCATCGGGGGCCGGCGTGGGGGTAAATGACGGCCGGGGCGTGGGCGTTGCCGGGGCGGCCACAGGCACGGCGGCTGCCGGCTGCCGGGCGGCGGTCATCAAAGGCAACTGCCCGCCGGTCAGCAGCCAGGCCAGACCCGGCCAGATGGTTGCCCACAGCAGCAGGCCCACCACAAAGGCCCAGGCGCGTCCTCCACTAAAGTGTTTGCCGGGGTTAAGCTGGATATTGAACAGCGATAGCCGGCCGAAAATTGCCGCCAGAACCAGCAGCGGCCCCACCAACAGCAACAAAAGCGGCAACAAAACGATGAGCCACAGCAAGCGGAGTATGTCTTTCAAAGGGGCAGAATCGCGCATCGGGGCAGCCTGTTTACAGTAACGATAAAGTTTTTATTTCCGTCCCCACAAAATTTGCTCCCGAACCATCATATCAGCCTGACGCAATTTAAATGCCAGGTCGGCGGCAATATTTCGCATCACGGTCCGTTCCAGTTCGCAATCTTCGCGGCACAGGGCGTTAAATTCATCAGCGGGAATGACCAGTAGTTCGGTGTTTGCCTGGGCCGCCATTGCCGAGGCGGAGCGCAGGCCCTGGTCAACCAGGGCAATTTCGCCAAATGATTCCCCGCGTCGCAGGGTGGCAATGGTCTTCAGGTGATGGCCTTTCCGGGATGAACGGTCCAAAAGCGCGGGGTCAACCAGAATTTCAACCATGCCGTTCAAAATAATATACAGTTCATCGCTGGTTGTGTTCTCTTTAAAGATAATTTCTGCGCCGGAAAAGCGTTGCACCGCGCCGATAGCGGCCAGTTTTTGCAGCCGGTCTTCAGGCAGGCCCACCAAAATATCCACATCGCGCAATAATTGAACGTGTTCCATTTTTCCTCCTGCAAAAATACCCCCTCCCCACCCTCCCCCCGGCGGGGAAAGGTGGCGTCGCAGGCGACGGGTGGGGGTTAATTACGTTTCATCTTTGTTATCAGCTCTATATTTTTCACAATGTTTCCACCGGAACGGGCACGCTTTCGATAATCTCTGCCAACACGCCGGCCGGGGTGCGGCCCCTTAGCCGGGTTTGGGGGCTGATAATCAGCCGGTGAGTGAGGACATACGGCGCCAGATATTTCACATCATCCGGGATGATAAATTGCCGCCCCCGTATGGCGGCCAGCGCCTGCGCCCCGCGATACAAGGCCATGCTGCCGCGCGGGCTGGCCCCCAACTCCACCGCCGGATGGCTGCGGGTGGCCTGCACCATTTTGACAATATAATGTTGCACACTTTGCTCAACGGCCACGGCTTTTACCGCCTGTTGATGGTTCAGCAGCGTGTCCGGCCCGGTTACCGGCCGGAGCGTCTCCAGCGGGTCAGCCTGCCGGTAGCGAAGCAAAATATCGTTTTCCTCTGCCTCGGTGGGGTAACCCAGGCCGACGCGCATCATAAAGCGGTCAATTTGCGCTTCCGGCAGGGGAAACGTGCCTTCCAGTTCGATGGGGTTTTGGGTAGCCAGCACCAGAAAGGGGCGGGGCAGGGCGTGCGTTTGCCCATCGACGGTGACGGTGCGTTCCTGCATGGCTTCCAGCAGGGCGCTTTGGGTGCGCGGCGTGGCCCGGTTGATTTCGTCGGCCAGGATAATCTGGTTCAGGATGGGGCCGGGTCGATAGTGAAAATCGCGGTCTCGCTGGTCAAAAACAGACACGCCGCTAATATCCGTCGGGAGTAAATCGGGCGTGAACTGGATGCGGGCAAACGAACATTGCAAAGACCGGGCGATAGTGCGGGCCAGAGTGGTTTTGCCGATGCCGGGTACGTCTTCCAGCAGCAAATGGCCTTCGCACAGCAAGGCCACCAGCGCCAGTTCTACAACCGCTTCTTTGCCCACCAGTACCTGGGCGATGTTATTTTTCATGGTGATGGCTGTTTGTTGAATGGTCATATAACGGCTCTCTAAAATGGATGGCTTTATTTTACCATAAAGAGGCGCGTTCTGTCACATGCGCGGCTAAAAGGGTGTATTTCAGCTTTGGTTTGCACTTGTTCCAGACATGAGCCTCATTTTTTTTATGTATCAAAAGGCAAGTTAAAAACACAACCCCGTGCCGTTTGCATCCAATTGACGAATAGATACAATTATAAACACCTAACCTTTTACTCGCTAATATTTTTGGGAGAGAAACTATGACCGTTGAAGATAATAATCCCCGCGCAACGCAGCATGGAACAGGCCGGGCCGGGCCGCAATTCTGGATTATAGCCGGTATCCTGTTCTTCCTGTTCGTTTTCCTGAATAGAGGGATAACGCTTTACACTGATTGGCTGTGGTTTCAATCGGTGGGCTACCAGCAAATATTTACCACCGAACTGATAGCAAAGATTGGCGTTTTTGTGGCGATGGCTTTGGTTTTTGCCCTGCTCTTTTTCATCAACACTTATGTAGCGCGCTGGCAGGTTAAGCGAAACCTGATTTTTTTCAGCGATGAAGTGTTAGTGGCGCAGCGCATTGTCACCTACGCCATTTGGGCCGCCGCCCTGTTGCTGGCCTGGCTGGTTGGCTCTACGGCCTCGGTAAACTGGCTGATGGTCCTGCAATATGTGCGACAGGTGGCGTTTGGCCTGGCCGACCCGCTGTTTGGGCAGGATATCGGCTTTTTCATCTTTACCCTGCCGTTGTTTAAATTTGTGCAGGGCTGGCTGGTAGTTGTGCTGTTTCTGTCTTTATTTGGGGCGGCAGCCATTTATCTGCTGGAACAGCGAAACAATCTGGAAGAAGGCCGCATTGTCTTTTTGCCGCACGTGCAATTGCACCTGTCAATTTTGGGGGCCTTGATTTTTGCCGCCTTCGCCTGGGGACACTGGCTTGACGCCTACGAACTGGTTTACAGCTCACGCGGGGTGGTGTTTGGAGCCAGCTACACCGATGTGGCCGTGGTGCTGCCCTCCCTTCGGATTTTGACGGGCATTGCCGGCGTATCGGCCTTGCTGCTAATTCTCAATATCTTCTTCCGCCGAAATATCTTGCCCTCGACGGCCATCTTCATCTGGCTGATTGGCGGCTTCCTGCTGCGGGGCGTGGCCCCCGGCGTGGTTCAACGGTTTATTGTTGAACCAAATGAGCTGAATCGGGAAATGCCGTATATTGAATATAACATCGATTTTACAAGCAGAGCCTATAATTTGCAGAATGTCGATGTTAAAGAATTTAAAGACCCGCAAGCCTTGCAGGCTTCGGCCCTGGAAGACAACGGCGGCACGCTCGATAACGTGCGCCTGTGGGATTATCGGCCCCTGCTGCAAACTTTCAGACAATTGCAGGAGTTGCGCCTGTACTACACCTTCCTGGATGTCGATTTTGACCGCTACACCGTCAACGATGGTGATTACCGGCAGGTAGCCATTGCCGTGCGCGAACTGGACAAGGCGCAACTGCAATCGCCCACCTGGATTAATCAGAAACTCCAGTTTACCCACGGCTATGGCGTGGTCATGAATCCCGTCAATGAAGTAACCCCCGAAGGCTTGCCCGAATTCTGGATTCAGAATTTGCCCCCTCAAACCAGTGTAGGCCTGAACATCACCCGCCCGGAAATTTACTTCGGCGAAAATACCACCGATTACGTGTTTGTCAACACGGGTGAGCCGGAGTTTGATTATCCCGGTCAGGGTGATGAGGCGGTGTACACGGCCTACGCCGGCACAGGCGGGGTGAAACTCAACAGCTATTTCAAGCGCCTGGCCTTCGCTTTCAGAATGGCCGACAGCAATATCATCCTCAGCAGCGACATCACCAACGAAAGCGCCATTTTGATGAACCGTCACATCAAGGCGCGGGCGCAGCTTATCGCTCCGTTTTTAAGCTACGATGACGACCCCTACATTGTGGTGGATGATGAAGGCAAACTGTTCTGGGTTCTGGATGCCTACGCCACCACTAATCTGTATCCTTATTCCAGACGGGTGGGGGTGCAGTTCAACTACATCCGCAATTCCGTAAAAGTGGTCATAGACCCGTACAACGGCTCGGTGATTTTTTATCTCTTCGACCCCACCGACCCGCTGGCCCAAACTTATGGCCGCATCTTCCCCGACCTGTTCCGGTCAGTCGACCAAATGCCGGCCAGCCTGAAACGGCATATCCGCTACCCGGAAGGGCTGTTCACCATTCAGGCCGATTTGTATCGCACCTATCACATGAAAGACCCCAAAGTCTTTTACAATCAGGAAGATTTGTGGGCCATTCCCCAGGAAACCTTCTCCGGCAATACCCAGCCGGTGGAACCGTATTACATCATCGCCCGCCTGCCAGATTTTGAGCAGGAAGAATTTGTGCTGATACAGCCGCTGACGCCGTTTAACAAAGATAATATGCTGGCCTGGCTGGCCGCCCGTTCAGACGGCGAAAACTACGGCCAATTGGTAGTGTACCAGTTCCCCAAACAGGAATTGATTTACGGCCCGCTGCAAATTGAAGCCCGTATTGACCAGAATCCGGAAATTTCGTCGCAATTTTCGTTGTGGGACCAAGGTGGATCGCAGGTTATTCGGGGGAATTTGCTGGTGTTGCCCATCGGCAACGCCCTGCTTTATGTGGAACCGATTTACTTGCAGGCGGAATCGGGGCGCATTCCGGAATTAAAGCGCGTTATCCTGGCCAGCGGCAATCAGGTGGTGATGGCCGATACCATGGCCAATGGCCTGCTGGCTTTGCTGGGCGAAGCGCCGCCGGAAGCGATTGTTTCCACCGGCGGGGAAGCTCCCGCGCAACCTGCCCCTGCCGTAATTGACCAATCGGTCCGCCAACTGGCCGAAACCGCATCGACGCATTACGAGGCCGCCCAGAAGGCGTTAAAAGAGGGCGACTGGGCCACCTACGGCGCGGAACTTGAGGCTATGGACGCGGCTTTGCAACAATTGCTGCAAATTCTGCCGTCACAGTAAAAATGCAAAACCTGTCAGGTTTTGACAACCTGCCGGGTTGAAATTCAATTCAATAACGATACGGGGCGGCTCACGAGAGCCGCCCCTGTGCTTGCCGTCAAACCCTAATTGCCTTCCACGGGGAGGGCATTAACCGTGGGTATAATACCCGGCCCGGGAATAACCAGATTGGGCACGGTTCCTTCGGTTGTGAAGATGATTTTATCGTTTTTGGAGAGGGCGCTGGCATTGGCCTGCACTATTTGCAATTGCAAATAGTTCGGATTATTGGCGTAAATTTCGGCCAGAATAGTTTGAAGGGCCAAATCAGCTTTGGCTTTTTCTACAGCAGCGGCAGCCAGGGCCTGATTAATTTCCAGGTCGCGCTCGGCGGCCAGCAGGTCGTTGGCTTTCTGGGCTTCGATGATGGCCTTTTCTGCCTCTACGCGGGCCAGTTCGTTGGCCCGTTCCGCCTCGATGACCGCTTTCCGGGCCAGAATCTTTTCTTCTTCCAACTGGGCCAGGGTGGTTTGCTGTTTGGTCTCTTCCTGGATACGGCTTTGCGCCACCCGAATTTCGCCTTCCTGTCTGGCTTGCTCGGCTTCAGACTGGGCCACCGCCCGCAACTGGTCCTGGGCGGCCTTTTCGGTTTCCAGCCGGCTTTGCACAATGGCATCAAGCGCGGTCTGCACTGCCGGCGAAAGGATGACCTCCGGCACAACCAGGTTTTGAACGCTTAAGCCAAAGTTGGCGGCCAGCGTATTGGTTTCATCGTCTATGCAATTCCGCAATTCGTCGCGGGCCGTGCCGATGATATTATCGTCGAAGTTGCGGTCACCCACACACACCTTCATTGCTTGCCGGGTCATATCGCTAATGCGGGCGCGGGCCAGCTCATCGTCAAGATAAACATTTTTGTACTGCGCCCACAAGGCGCGGATAATATCTTTTTGCGCCAACCCCGGTCTAAAAATATCGGCGCTTACCACCAGACCAATGCGCTGCTTGTCTTTGGTGATAATTTCCTGGTCGGTCACAGAAAAGGGGATGGCGTGGCTGGAAATGCGTTTGATTTCCACAAACAGGCCGGTATCGCTGTACACGCCGGGGCCAACCACGTCTTTAATGCGTCCGCTTTGAAACTGCACCCCCACTTCCTGCTCCTCCACTTTCTCAAAAAAGTAGAAAAACTGGCTGGAAAAAGAGAGCAACACGCCAACGACAATCAAGACAAGGACAATGAGCGCCAGCGACAGGCCGCCCGAAAAACGTTTCTTCATTTTCTCCTCCTGAATCATAGGTTACAAGATACAGTTTAAACCAAATTGCTGTTTTTTCCTGACCGGAAAACAGTATTCGGCTGACATCAAGCGATATTTTCTACGGCAAGCAAAGAGACATCCGGCCACGACAGGGCCACAATTGACGGCAAACCGAGCCGCTGCCAAAATGCAAACGGGGCCAGGCCAAGCAATCGGGTGACAAACAGGGTGATGACCGTGCCGTGGCTGACGACGGCTACCGTCTGCCCGGCGTATTGGGCCATCAAGGCGGCTATGGCCGCCGAAAAACGGGCGTGGGCTTCGTTTGCGGTTTCCGCGCCCATTACCAGCGCGCGCGGAGAGGCAAAAAATGCGGCCACCGCTTGCTCAAAGGCGGCGGCATCATCAAACCAGCCCACGTTGCGGCGGTTATGTTCGTGCAAGCCGGGCGCAATATGGACTTCCTGCCCGAATGATGCGGCTACAATGCGGGCTGTTTCCACTGCTTTCGGCTCTACGCCGGCGGCGATGACGGCGGGCGCGTATTTTTTCAGCGCGGGGGCAAGACGCGCGGCCCGTTGTCGCCCCGCTGCCGATAACCGCCATTGGTCGGCGGGTTGGTCAGGCACAATCTTCGGCGCGGAATGTTTTATCAGAACAAGGTACGGCACTGGAAAGTCCTTTGACATCTGTATCGGGCTGCCTTCGGCAGACATGTAGTCCGGCGCCGCCTGAACAATGAATCCCGGATAGTGGTATTTTTTGACCGATGGATGAAAACTGTTTGCAATTGAGATGTGTCATTCCGGAATTTCTCGCAGGAGAATATCCGGAATCCGGGAGAATCTACAAGTAACGTTCAGGAATTATGGTATCCTGACTTACGCGGTTGCGGTTGTTTTCAACCTCAACTATCCTGACCATCACCCGGCGTAATTAATTTACGGATAGACACTGAGTCAAGTTATTATTGACGGGTAGAGGCGTTTTAGTTTAATTCTGGCATCAGCAGTGGTAAACTGCCATTAAAAAATTAGCGGCAAAAAATTTTCAACTGCGTAAGTCCTGTGAAAATTGCGCCCTCCCGCGAACAAGCGCTTGACACCCGGAACACAGTCTCTATAATATCAACCTGTCAAATCCATAAATTACGATTAAAACAAGGGAGGTATTTTATGAACACACGCGCTCTGACGGCTGAATTTATTGGCACATTTGCACTTATTTTCATTGGCGCCGGCGCCGGCGCTTTGGGCGTTGGCGGCCTGGTGGGCGTAGCTCTGGCTCATGGTCTGGTTATTTTGACGTTCGCTTATGCGTTTGGACATATTTCC
>JAJRUC010000352.1 GCA_024278015.1 Chloroflexota bacterium | reverse complement strand
CATCACCCACGAAGAACATCAGGCCGGGTTAAGCGCCATTGCCGCCCCCATCTTCGACCATCCGGGCGCGGTCATTGCCGCGCTCACAGTTTCCGGCCCCACCTACCGGCTGGAGCCGGACATCATCCAACAATTTATCACGCTCGTTCAAACAACGGCGAAAAATATATCGGCCCAACTCGGTTATTTGCCGCCCGATTGAGGCCGAAAACCAAACCACTCAATTCCATATTCGCCCTGGAGGATTGTCCCTATGGCCCATTTAACTTCATCTTCACCCGATGTACCCTTCATCAAACCCAAATTCTCTATGCTTGACCGCGACGACGCGCTGCGTATCCACCGCGCCTCGTGCGACATTCTGCACAAAACCGGCGTGCAGATGTTCAACGACAGAGGGCTGGCCCTGCTGCAACAGGCCGGGGCCGCCGTCGACGGCGACCGGGCGCGCATTCCGCCCTCGCTGGTAGAGCGGGCGCTTGCCACCGCGCCCGCCAAATTCGCCTTGTACAAGCGCGGCACATCTGAGGCCGCCCTCATCCTCAACGGCGAACACAGCTACTTCGGCCCCGGCTCCGACACCCTGCGCTACCTGGACCCCCGCACCGGCCGGCACCGGCCTTACAAAATGCAAGACCTGACCGACGTGTACCGCCTGTGCGACGCCCTGCCGGAAATCGGCTTTGTCATGTCGGTTGGTATTCCCAAAGACGCGCCCGAAGACCGTCATTACCAACATCAATTTGCCGCGATGCTGAAAAATACCACCAAGCCCATCGTGTTTGTGTGCGACGGGCTGGAAGATATTGAAGCCATTGCCGCTATGGCCGCTGCCGCCGCCGGGGGTATGGACAACCTGGGCAATTACCCAACCCTGCTGCTGTATTCAGAACCGACCACCCCCCTGCAACATTCGCTGGAAGCGACGGACAAGCTCCTTTTCTGCGCCGAACACCACATTCCGGTCACGCACTCGCCCGCGCCGATGATGGGCGGCACAGCCCCCATCACCCTGGCCGGGGCCGTGGCCCTGGGCAACGCCGAAATGCTCAGCGGGCTGGTGATGCATCAATTGCAAAATCCGGGCGCGCCCTTTTTGTACGGGCACGGGGTGCATCATCTGGATATGAAGGACATGGTCAGCGTGTACGGCGCGCCGGAATTTCAACTGGCGCGGGTGATGGCCGCCGAAATGGGCCGCTTTTACCACCTGCCGGTGTGGGGCTACGCCGGGCACAGCGACAGCAAACTGCCCGACGGACAGGCCGCCGCCGATATGCAATTTTCGGTGCTGGTGGCCTTGCTGGCTAAAACCAACCTCAACCACGATGTGGGCTATCTGGAAAGCGGCCTGACCAATTCGCCGGAAATGATGGTCCTGGCCAACGAAATTATTTCGGCCACGCGCCGGTTCACGGGCGGGGTGCGCCTGAATGATGACGCCCTGGCTCTGGATGTGATTGACGCGGTGGGGCCGGGCGGCGAATTTTTAAGCACCGACCACACCATGGCCCACTGGCGCGAGCTATGGGTTCCACAAATCTCCAATCGGCAGATGATGGAAGCCTGGCAAGCCGGCGGTTCCCCTTCTCTCACCGACACCCTGCGCGAAAAAACCGTGGCCCTGATGGAAACGCACACGCCGGAACCGCTGCCCGATTCGGTGGCAGCGGAACTGGAGGCCATTTTGCAAGCCTGAGACAGAGAGTGGAGCATGGCTATTGCCAATCTCCGATAACCATGCTCCGTCCATTTTAAATTTTGCATTTTCATTATTCGTTACACAAGGAACACCGCTATGGAACAGGACGTTTATTGCCAACCCGTAACCACCCAATCGCCCCCCCGCAATGCGGTCATCAGTATGTGCGGGGTTTGTCCCGCCGGCTGCGGCGTAACGGTTCATTTGGTTGACGGCAAAATTGACCACATGACTCCCCTGCCGGGCCACCCCCAGGGTATTGTCTGCCCCCGGGGCACGCGGGCCAAAGAGATTGTGTACTCGCCGGAGCGCATCCTGTACCCGCAAAAGCGGGTTGGCCCGCGCGGCGAAGGCCGGTTCGAGCGTATTTCGTGGGATGAAGCTTACGATTCGATTGTCGAAAATTTGCATGGCGTGGCCGCACAATACGGCCCGGAAGCGGTTGCCACCTATACCGGGCGCGGAAATTTTGAGTTCGGCCTGAACGAGATGTACGCCCCCGCCGGCACCATCGAATCTTCGGCCAACGCGGTGCTGTTCCCCTTCGGCTCACCCAACACCACCGGCGTGGGGGCCTTTTGCTACGCCGCCCACGGCATGATTGCCCCTCGCGCCACCTTTGGAGAGTACATTCGCAGTGTAGAAGAAGATGTCGACCACGCTGATTTGCTGCTCATTTGGGGGGCCAACCCCACGACCGATTCTTCGCCCATCAATTTGCGGCGCGTTAAAAACGCCCAAAAACGGGGGGCGCGGGTCATCGTCATCGACCACCGGCGCAACGAAACGCTCAAGGCGCTTCGGGCCGAATGGCTGGCTATCCGGCCCGGCACAGACGGCGCCCTGGCCCTGGCCGCCATTCACGTCCTCTTCAAAGAAGACTTGATTGACCATGAATTTGCGGAAACCTGGGTGCATGGTCTGGCCGAGCTGCGGGATTATGTGCGGGAATTTTCGCCGGCGCGGGCCGAACAAATCACCGGCATCCCGGCAGAAAGCATTGTTGATATGGCGCGGGCCGTGGCGCGGGCCAAAGGCTGCTCAATTTTAACCTACACCGGCCTGGAATATTCAAACAGCGGGGTGCAGTCTATTCGGGCGGTGTGGATATTGCAAGCCCTGGCCGGGCATTTGGACGCGCCGGGCGGCAAATTGTTCAGGATGAAAGAGCGTTTCCGGGCCAACCGCCTGCTGACCGCCCCCCCAAAAAACGCTCGCCGGCCCATCGGCTACGATGAATATCCGCTTTATTACGAAACCCGCGTTGAGGCCCACGCCTCGCTGCTGCCCAGGGCCATTTTGCGCGATGACCCCTATCCGGTGCGTATGGCCCTTGTCAGCGGCACGTCGCTCATCACCTCGTGGCCCAATCCGGCTTTGTGGAAACAGGCGCTGGCCGCCCTGGATTTTTTGGTGGTGGTCAACCGCTTCCCCACCGCCGACGCGCTGTACGCCGATGTAATTTTACCCGCCACTACCATGTTCGAGGTTGAATCTTATATGGTTTACGACAATTACGTGCAACTTCGGCAGCGAGTAATTGAGCCGGTGGGCGAAGCCCGCAACGATTACCTGATTTTCGCCGAACTGGCCCGGCGGCTGGGCTACGGCCACCTGTGGCCCCAAACCGAAGAGGCCATGATTCGCTACAGTTTGAATGATACCGGCGTCACCCTGGAGCAGCTTCGCGCCCATCCGCAAGGCTTGCCGTTGCCGGCGCCGGAATTTCGCTACAAAAAATACCGAACCGGCGACCTGCGCCCGGACGGCAAGCCCGGTTTCAACACCCCCAGCGGCAAATTCGAGGTCTGTTCCGAGTGGCTCAAACAGCATCACTACAGCCCCCTGCCCGTTTACACCGAACCGCTTGAAGGGCCGCCGGCCGCGCCGAGCCTGGCCCAAAAATATCCGCTGGTGTTCAATTCCGGGGCCAGAACCCAATTTGCCTTCCGCTCCCAGCATCACAACATTCCCTCTTTAACGGCCAAACAGCCGGAGCCGCTGGTTCATCTGCACGCTCTCGACGCGCGGGCGCGGGGCATTGTTGATGGCGATGAGGTGTACGTGGTGTCTCCCAGAGGAAAAGTGCCGTTCAAGGCTCGCGTTTCTGAAGATGGAATCAAGCCGGGGGTGGTAGAGGTCAACATGGGCGGCGGCGGGCCGCTGGGGCCAAAAGCCTGGCAAGCGGCCAACGTCAATGAGCTAACCGATGAAAACAACGTTGACCCGCTGTCCGGTTTTCCGGTTTACAAGGCGTTGTTGTGCAATGTGGTAAAACGATAGCCTACCGGGCGCACCGAAACCCGACATCAAACGCGCCAAACGGCTCCACCGCGTTCCTGTCGGCGGTGCGGGCATCTATGCCGCCGTTGCGAAATCCGCCGCCGCGAATCACCTTTTGGCCGGTGCTGTCATCCTTGTCCGGGCCGGGCGGCGATTTATCGGGGTTGGGGCGCTCGGCGTAATAAGTAAAGCGGTACCAATCGGCGGTCCACTCCCACACATTGCCCACCATATTCAGCGCTCCGTAAGGGCCGGCCCCATTTTCATACGCATCAACCGGCTGCGGCTTGTCCAGTTTACTTTCGACGACGTTGGCCCGCTCAACGGGGGTTAAGGGCGTGTCATCAAGGGCGTTGCCCCACGGCCAGATACGGCCGTCGATGCCGCGCGCCGCTTTTTCCCACTCCGCTTCGGTGGGCAGGCGTTTGCCTTGCCATTTGCAATACGCAGCTGCATCCTCCCACGAAACATAAACCACCGGATAAGCATCAAAGGCCGGATTGCGGTGATAGTTAAAATCGCCGTCGGTTTGCGCCCGGCACACCCCGGCCTCAACGCAGCGGCGATAGGCCGCATTGGAAACCTCGGTGCGGTCAATCCGGAATTCAGGCAGATTGACCACGCGCCGGGGCAGTTCGTCTTTATCCGGCTCCGGGTCGCGGTCAAGGCCGGGCAACCCACGCGAATCACGCAGCGACCCCATCAAAAATTCACCGGCGGGTACGCGCACCATATCGGTGGGGAGAGGAGTGGGGGTAGGGGTAGGCGCAACCTGGCCCACCACTTCCACCGGCAGCCAGCCGGTCAGGGTTTGGGCAGGGTTTTCCGGGTTGCGTACTGCCACTTCGTACCACTGGCCGCTGCCGTAAATTTCGCTGCCTTGCCCCCAGCGCAAAATGGTTATCGGCGTGCCGACCGGCAGCCACACCATGCCGGATTTTTCATCGGTCGGGTCTTT
>JAJRUC010000351.1 GCA_024278015.1 Chloroflexota bacterium | reverse complement strand
TTTTTTGAACGATTTGGCCTCTTTGGAAAGCACCCGCCGGTTTCCGGCGCGGGTGTATTGCCGGTTGATACTCGGCGGCAAAGGCAACGCAAAATGAACCACGGGGATTTCGGTTGACATGGTTTCGCTTCCGGATTTGATGATTTTCGATTGGATTGCACCCCTCCCCCCCAAGAGGGGGTTGGGGAAGGGGCAAGTTTAAAAAATTACGATTTTTGACCCAATCCGACAGGCCGGCACGCGACCATCAATGTTTATATTGTAGCACAGCTTTTGTGATTTACCATTTTCGGTTTATAATAGGCTTCTAACAATTTCACATCATTCCGCCAGAGGCACCCACCATGAGCGAACAAGCCATCGCCTTTATACGAAACAATCAAGCGGCCTGTCTGGCCCAACTAAAAGATTTTCTCTCCATCCCCAGCATCAGCACCCAAAGTGAACACCAGGCCGATATGCAAAAAACCGCCGCCTGGCTGACCGCCACAATGGAGGCCATCGGCTTGCAGCATGTGCAAATTATGCCCACGGCCAAACATCCGGTGGTGTACGGCGACTGGCTGAACGCCGGGCCGGACGCGCCCACGGTGTTAATTTACGGCCATTACGACGTGCAGCCCGTCGAGCCGCTTGACCTGTGGGAATCGCCCCCCTTTGAGCCAACCGTGCGCGGCGATAACCTGTTCGCGCGGGGGGCCACCGACGACAAGGGCCAGTTGTTTGTGCATCTGGCCGCCGTCAATGCCCTGCTCAAAACCGAAGGCGCGTTGCCCGTCAACGTAAAATTTATACTGGAGGGCGAAGAGGAAATTGGCAGCGTTAATCTGGAAGCCTTCATCAGCGGCCACCTTGAGCTGCTGCAAGCCGATTGCGCCCTTGTTTCCGATACGCCCATCCCCAGCCCGGACCAACCGGCCATCGTGTACGGCTTGCGCGGCCTGGCCCTGTTTGAGCTGGATGTGCGCAGCGCCCAAAGAGACCTCCACTCCGGCCAATACGGCGGCGTGGTGCATAATCCGTTGGTGGCCCTGGCGCATCTCATCGCCAAAATGCACACTGAAAACGGCGCGGTCACTATCCCCGGTTTTTATGACGATGTTGTCCCTTTGGATGACGAGGAAGCTCGCCTGCTGGATGAACAGCCGGAAGCCTATCTGGCAGAAACCGGCGCTCGTAAATTGTGGGGCGAAGCCGAATTTAGCCCCAACGCCCGCACCGGCGCCCGGCCCACCTTTGAAGTGCATGGCATTGTGGGCGGCTACACCGGCGAAGGCTCAAAAACGGTCATTCCCGCCGCCGCCACCGCCAAGTTGAGCATGCGACTGGTGCCGAATCAGGACCCCGACAAAGTGGCTGCCCAATTTATCAAGTACGTGCATCAGCTTGCCCCGGACACCGTTGAAGTGGCTGTGCGCCGCTACGACTGGGGCCCCGCCGCCCTGATAGACCGCCACGACCCGGCCGTTCAGGCCGCCGCCGCCGCCTACAAAAAGAGCTTCGGGCGGCAACCGCTGTTTGTGCGCGAAGGGGGTTCCATTCCGGTGGTGACGATGTTCCAGCAGCACCTGCACCTGCCGGTAGCCATGATGGGCTTCGGCCTGACCGACGACAATCTGCACGCCCCCAACGAAAAAATTCACCTGCCCAATCTGTATCGGGGTATGGAAGCCGCCATCCATTTTTTAAAAGAATACGCCCACCGAAAGTAAGTTCGGCCCTATTGTGCATGTATCGCAACTTTCGCTAACCAATTATCGCAATTACAGCCGGTTTCAACTAAATTTTGAAGCCGGCCCTGTTTTGTTGCAAGGCAAAAACGCCCAGGGCAAGACCAACCTGCTGGAAGCGCTGTACTACCTTTCTACCACCACCAGCCCCCACGCCCGCGCCGACCGCCAACTTATCAACTGGTCGGCCCTGAAAGACGAGGTGATACCCTTTACCCGGCTGGAGGCCCGCATCAGGCGCAACGGCGGCACGGTGCAAATCACCATCACCATTGTGAAAGAAGGCGACCGCTTCAAAAAGGATATTCGGCTGAACGGCGCCCCCAAACGGGCTATGGATGCCATCGGCAAGCTGAACACGGTCATGTTCCTGCCGGAAGACATTGACCTGGTGACCGGCTCGCCGGGCCGGCGCCGGCGCTATCTGGACAGTATGCTTTGCCAGATTGACGCGGAATACTGCCGCACCCTGAGCCAATACCGGAAAATTACCGCCCAGCGCAACGCCCTGCTCAAAGAACTGGCAGACCATCGGCGCACGGTTGACCAGCTTGACTACTGGGATGAACAACTTTGCGCTCACGGCGCGTTGCTGATTACCCGCCGGCACAACGCCATTCTGGAACTGGACGCCACCGCCCGCCGCCGGCATCGCACCCTGAGCGACGGTCTGGAAGGGTTGCGTCTGTATTACGCCCCCAGCTTCGACCCGCACGACCGGCCCGCGCCCAACTACCAACTGCCGCTGGTCACAGCAGACCTCGGCCCCCGCGCCATTCCCGCCCCCCCCCCGGCAGAAGTGGCGGAAACCTTCAAGCTCAAGCTGAAGGGGATTCGGCGGGATGAGATTGCGCGGGGCGTGACCCTGCTGGGGCCGCATCGGGATGATATGCACTTTTTGGTGGACGGCGTAGACATCACCCTGTACGGCTCGCGGGGGCAGCAACGCACCGCCGCCCTCAGCGCCAAACTGGCCGAAGTGCAACTGGCGCAAGACACCATCGGCGAAACGCCCGTTTTACTGCTGGACGACGTGATGAGCGAACTGGACGCCGAACGCCGCAAACAGGTTATCAAGATGATTGACAATGTGGGCCAGGCTTTTGTGACCGCCACCGACTGGAGCGACTACGACCTTCCCTTTCGGCAGCGGGCGCAGTGCTTTGCGGTTGAGGGCGGGCGGCTGAAGGCAATGTAGTTCGCCTGTATTCTCCACCTCTCCATACGGTACTGCGTCCACAATGATAATGGGCAAGGACACGCTGCAACGTGCCCCTGCGACATTCTGGGTTGTCTCCATCAAACGAATATCCCGGTTGGTTCTGCATTAGGGCTTGCCCGCAAACTTCCGGCGGGAAACAGGCTCACGCTTTCCCCAATCCAAATTCATCGTGAATCAGGCGCACGGCCGTGTTGGCGTCGCCCTGGGCCACCACCAGCGAGATATTGTACTCGCTGCTGCCCTGGGCAATGGCAATTACATTAATGCGATGTTGCCCCAACGCCCCGAACACCCTGGCGCTAATGCCCGGCGTCCCTTTCATACCCGCGCCCACCACGGCCAGAATGACGGTTTCAGCCTGCACCGTAATTTCGTCCAGGTCGCGGCGTTCCAGTTCGCGGGCCAGTTCCGCCTTCAGGGCGTTGATGACCGTCGGCGATTCGGCGGATTTGACCATAAAGCAAATCGACTGCTCTGACGAAGCCTGGCTAATCATCAACACGCTGGTGCCGGTGTGGGCCACCGCCGAAAAAGTGCGGCCCGCCACGCCCGGAATGCCCATCATGCCCGTACCGGCAATGGTGATGATGCTCATATCCTTGATGGCCGTCACCGCCTTCACCGCTCTGCCGTTGCGCTCTATGGCGCTGCTGATGAGCGTGCCGAGGTGTTCCGGGGCGAAAGTATTGAGCATACGCATCGGAATATTGGCCTGCCGGGCGGGCCGAATAGCGCGGGGATGCAGTACTTTGGCCCCAAAATAGGCCAGTTCGCCCACTTCCACATAAGAAAGCCGGGGGATGGTGCAGGCCGTGGGCACAATGCGCGGGTCGGTGGTCATCACGCCGTTCACATCGCTCCAAATCCTGATTTCGTCGGCGGCCAGCGCCCGGCCCAAAATTGTGGCCGAATAATCGCTGCCGCCCCGGCCCAGGGTGGTGGGCGCGCCGGCGACCGTGGCCCCAATAAAGCCCGTCACCACGGCAATTTTGCCCGCATCCAGCGCGGGCGACAGATTCTCTTGCGTTTTTTGGGCCGTTTCGGCCACCAGCGGCGTGGCCGCCCCGTGCCGGCCATCGGTCACAATCAATTGGGTGGCGCTGATAGCCACCGCCGGCAATTGCCGGGCGTTTAAAACAGCCGTCACCTGCTGCACATTCATGCGCTCGCCCAGACCGCTGATAACATCCAGGGCGCGGGGAGTCAATTCGCCCAGCACCCGAATACCATGACACAACAGCTCAAATTCATCCAGCAGGGTGCTGACATACTGCATCACGGCTGCGCGGGCGGGCGATTCGCCCGGCAGGACCAGCGTGGTTTCGGCGTGGCGGGCTTCCACTTCGCGCCGCACCTCGTGGGCGATGGTTTCGTCGCCCGCTTCGGCTTGCTGCGCAGCGGTGATGAGCTTGTCCGTCACCCCGCTCATGGCCGAAACAACCACCACCAGACTATGCCCGGCCCGATGAGCCTTTTCGATAATCTGTTGCACGTTTTGCAGGGCGGCCACACTACCCACCGACGTACCGCCGAATTTCATGATAATTTTCATGGCGTGTTTCCTGTCGATGATGATTTAATTACCAATATATCTGGCGTACAGGGCGCGGGCCACGGTTTCATCGTCGGTGCCTTTGATGATGGCCCGCCCATCGGCGAACATGGTAATTTCGTAGTCCGGCGGCACGGTGAAGCGCAACAGATAATCGTTGGCGGCTGTCACAGTCGCCACGCGCCCAATCTGCCCGGCAAGTTTATCCAGCGAATACGTCCCGGCCCCGCCGGCTACGCGAATCTGGACGGCGTTTCGCCCGCACAGGCTGATACTGGTTGACCCCCGTTCCTGCTCCAGAAATTCGTAGCGATGCTGCCCGCAAGCCACGCAATCGGCGCGGGGGCCGCTGCCGGCAAATTGCTCCAGACTGATGTCCCACAGGTCGATATGAATAATGCCGGTGTTCAGTTCGCCGTGGCCCACCAGCAGTTTCAGGGCTTCGGTGGCGCTGATGCCGGCCAACACGCCCACCACCGGCCCCACCACCCCGGCGGTATCGCACGTGGGCGACGCGCCGGGCGGCGGCAAATCGGGAAACAGGCAGCGCAGGCAAGCCGTTTGGCCGGGGATGATGGTTTGGCTCATGCCATAACTGCTAACCGCGCCGGTGTAAATCCAGGGGATGTTGTGCTTGATGCAGGCATCGTTGACGATGTAACGGGTCTCGAAATTATCGGTGCCGTCCATCACCAGCGTGGCCCCGGCAATCAGCTCTTCAATGTTCTCGGCGTTCACATCGGCCACCACGCCCTGCACCGTAATTTCAGAATTGACGGCCCGCAATTTCCGCTCGGCGGCGATGGCTTTGGGCAGGTGTTGGGCCAGGTCGGCCTCATCAAACAAAAGCTGGCGCTGCAAATTATTCAGTTCGATGAAATCGCGGTCTGCAATCACCAGCCGGCCCACCCCGGCGCGGGCCAGATGATTGGCGATGTTGGTGCCGGTGGCCCCGCAACCGACCACCACCACGGTGGCTTCTGATAATTTTTGCTGGCCTTCGCGGCCAATGCCGTGGAAAATGGTTTGACGAGCGTAGCGCGTGAAATCAGTCATCGGTCAGCTCCCGCTCATCGACAATTTCCAGGGGCAGGGGCGCAAACCGGCGCGGGGCGCCGGCGGCAATGCGCCACAAGCCGGTGTGGGCCGGATTGCCGTGGTGGATGGAGACAATCATGTAAAACGAGCCTTCCACCTCGGAGAGCAAATCGGTTTGGGAGGGGATGGCCGGCCAATCGGGATGGGAGTGGTAAAAACCCACAATTTCCAAACCGGCCTCTTCGGCCAGACGGTCTGCTTTTACAAATTCGACGGGGTTCATCTCAAAGCGGTCGTTGCGCCCGGTATCAAGGTTGGTTCCGGGGTGAACCCGGCGCACCCAACCGCCGTCATCGAAGGCGCCGACCAAAAAGCCGAAACATTCGCGGGGGTAGGTTTGCCGGGCGTGGGCATAAATTTGTTTCAGGAGGGTATCTGTTATTTTCATAGTGCGCTGATTGTACCTTACAGTAATAAATTTGTCACGCGATGCGTGGCCTACTCGCTGCGCAACAAAAACCCGTTCTCCAGCGAAAAAGTGGTCGTCCCCAACACGGCATCAAGAGCCTGGGCCAGGTCGTTGATGATGTCGCGGGTGTCTTCAATGCCCACCGCCAGCCGCACCAGGTTATCGGTAATGCCCAGGTCGGCCCGTTCTTCCGGCGAAAGGTCGGAATAGGTGGTTAGGGCCACCTGCCCCACCAAACTTTCAACCCCGCCCAGGCTGGGGCCAATGTACGGGATTTTCAGGCGGTCAATGACCGCGCCGGTGGTTGCCCCGTCGGCATTAAGGGCAAAGCTGACCACGCCGCCAAAGCCGCTCATCTGCCCGGCGGCCAGGGCATAATCGGGATGACTGGGCAGGCCGGGGTAAAAAACCTGGGCCACGGCGGGATGGCCGTGCAAAAACCGGGCCACGGCCAGCGCGGTCCGGTTTTGCTGATGTATTCGCAAGGCCAGCGTTTTCAGCCCGCGCAGCAGCAGCCAGGCCGGGTGCGGGTCGCTGATGTTGCCCAACACCCCCCGCGATTCGGTGATGGCGGCCAGCATATAGGCCGAACCGGAGACCACGCCGGCAATCAAATCGTTGTGGCCGCCCAGGTATTTTGTGGCGGAATGAATTACCAAATCGGCCCCCGGTTCCAGCGGCCGCTGGTTGACGGGCGTGGCAAAGGTGCTGTCGATGATGACCTTCACCTTGCGGGAACGGGCAATGTCAACCACGCGCGGAATATCGAGGACGCGCAGGTACGGGTTGGTGGGCGATTCGGAGAGGATGACTTTGGTAGTGGGCCGGATGGCGGCTGCCAGGGCGTCGTAATCGCCCATCGGCACAGAGGTGGCTTCCACGCCGAAGCGTTTCAGGAACAGGGTGATGAAGCCCCGCGTGCGGCGATAGCAATCGTCGGTGAAGATGACGTGGCTGCCGGCGGAAAGCAGGGTGAGCAGGGTGGTGGTGATGGCCGCCATGCCGCTGGAAAAGAGGCAGGCCGCTTCCGCGCCGTCCAGGGCGGCCAGTTTGCGCTCGGCGGCGGCGATGGTGGGGTTGCCGTAGCGGCCGTAATCATAGCGGTGGCCCTGTTCGCCCCACAATTTGGCTTCCTGATAATCGGCCAAATCCTGCGTGTTTTCAAAGGTGAAGGCGCTGGTTTGGGCAATGGGAGTGGTGATGGCGTGGTTGGGTTTCAACCGTTGTTCGCCGGCGTGTACGGCTCCGGTTTTTAAATTTCGATTCTGATTCATCGTATCCTGCCTTCCTTTTTTTACCAACCTTGCGGCGCTGGTCGTTTGTGGGTATCAAAAAAGCCCTGCCGTATCGTTAATACGAGAGGGCCTGGCCTGGCACGTGGAAACCAAAAAAGCCCCACGTGTTCGTGAGGCTTTGAAAGTTACTGCATCATTACTGTACCCTTCATCTCTCAGACACACGGTCTGCCGGAATTGGCACCAACTCTCAAACCAAAAACCGGTTTGCCGAAGGTTGCCGGGGCTTCACTGGGCCGTTCCCTCCACCCCTCTTGATGAGCGATCATCGCTATTCGATTATGGCAAAACTATACCACAAAGCAGTAACATTTGTCAAGGAAAAATTAAAACCGCATCATTCCGTCCGTTTGCCCGGCAAAAATTGGTTGGTGAAGACCTGCTCTACCGCAACCGGCCCGGCGATGGCGTCGTACTGCGCCAGCATATCTTGCAGGGCCTGCCACTGGGCAACGGTTTGCCGGCCGATACCGTGTTCTGCCGTGACAGCCGAATCCAGGTCGGCCAGTTCCGTCTCCAGCATAAATTTCTGGTGGGCGGGGTCGGCCTCTTCTCCGGCGTAGCGCATCACAATGTCAACCGCCTCATCGGGGTGTTGGCGGGCGTATTCAATGCCCTTGAGCGCGGCCCGCACAAATCGGCCCAGCATATCCGGGTTCCGGGCCACTATATCCTCAGTAGAAACGTAAGTCAGGCCCAGGGTGGGCACGCCGAAATCGGCGGCTTCCCACT
This sequence comes from Chloroflexota bacterium, assembly GCA_024278015.1. GTDB lineage: Bacteria > Chloroflexota > Anaerolineae > 4572-78 > 4572-78 > JAJRUC01. The sequence goes on along the minus strand of JAJRUC010000351.1, from coordinate 1,576 downwards.
GGTTCAGTTCAAAGCCCCAGGCCCGCATCAAATCTGGTTCGTTGGATTTAAAGACCGGATACACGTCCACCAGCCCTTCGGTAAGGGTGCGGGGGTCAAAGCCGACGTTGACCAGTTTCACCCGGCTGCGGTCTACGCCCGCCGCATCCATAATGGCGAACAAATCTGGCGGGGGGGCGCCTTTGTAGCCAACCCGCCGGCCCGCCCAATCGCGGGGGCTTGTAATGCCGGAATTTGCCAGAGCAACAAATGCTTGCTGGCCGCGCTGCCCAATCAGGGCAATCGAAACCAGGGGCAGGCCGGGGTCGGCCCGGCGTTTAAGCAGCACCGCCGCATCCTGGGTGGTGACTTGCACTTTTCCGGCCATCAGCAATTGCAGGTGTTCGCCCCCCCCGGCTGAGTGTTCGATGGTCACATCCAGCCCTTCGGCGGCAAAAAAACCTTTTTCCTGCGCCACATACGCGCCCACAAAGGGCAGGTTGGCCTGCGGTTTGTAGCCGGCCATAAAGACCATCGGCTTGAGCGCGGACGAGGCCGGGGGGCGCTGCGATTGGCAGGCGGTCAGAATGAAGGTGAGTACCACAAAAAACAGGATGTGAAGACGAAGTGAACGCACAGGAGTTCCTTTGAAAATGGCGGCCAACCGTTGGTCTTCAGCTTCAAAATAAAAAACTGAATACTGATGCCGGCCGCTGAAAACAATATCAATCAGTCTCTCTTGTCCAAAACAGCCGGCGGCGTTCCAGCCACAGGACAATTTGGTACAGGCCCAAACTCAACAGTGTCAGCACAAAAACGGCGGCAAACAGGGCGGGCATGTTCAGGTTGGTGTAAGCCAGCCACATGGCGCGGCCCAGGCCGCTGGAGGCGCCCATCCATTCGGCCACCACGGCGCCAATCATGGCCAGGGGGACGACCACCTTGAGCGCGGCGAAGAGATATGGATACGCGCCGGGCCAGCGCACATGCACAAATATTTCCCACGCTGAAGCGTTGAGGGTGCGCATTAAATCCAGCGCGGCCCGGTCTGCCGCCCGAAAGCCGGTTAGGGCGTTAATCAGCACCGGAAAGAAGGTCAACATGCCGGTGACGACAATTTTGGGAGCGGGGCCAAAGCCCAGCCAGATGGTCAGGATGGGGGCGATGGCAATGACCGGCGTGGATTTTATCAAAATTGCCAGCGACATGACTCCCTGCTCCAGCTTTATCCAGAAATTCAGGACGATAGCCAACCCCAGCCCAACCAGCGTACCCAGCAGCAAGCCCAACATGGCTTCGGCCAGGGTGACGCCCCCGGCCAGGACCAGTTCGGGCAGGTGAGCCGTCAGATAGCGGGCGATGGCGGCCGGGCCGGGCAGCAAATAGCGGGGCGTGGCGGCCAGGCGCACCGCCGCTTCCCAGCCGAACAGGGCGGCCAGCACCACCCCGGCGCCCGTCCAGCGGGCCGATGCGGCATAATTACGACGCATAACCGCCTCGCTTAAGGATGTGGCGGGCTTGCCGCACCACGGCTTGAAAGGCGGGACTGGTGTCGTCGCGGGGGCGGGGTATAGCCGGGCGAATATCGCCGATAATC
>JAJRUC010000350.1 GCA_024278015.1 Chloroflexota bacterium | reverse complement strand
CCGCGCTGATGGGGTCCCAGGCGATGTCGGTGATTTTTTTTGTCACCGGCGCGCCGGTCAGGGTGGAAAAATTGGCCCCGGCGGCGGTGATGACGGCCATTTCGCCGTCTTCCAGAAAAATCATTTTGCGGGTGTGGGCCAAAATGGCGGGCATATCAGAGGCCAGAAACATTTCGCCGTCACCCACGCCCACGGTTACGCCCCCGGCGTTGCCCAGCCGCACGGCAATCAACTTGTCCGGCTCGTTTTTGTTGAGTACCACAACGGCGTGCGAGCCTTTGATTTGCCCGAAGGCGCTGCGGCAGGCGGTTACAAAATCTTGCCCGGCGCGCAAATATTCATCAATGAGATGCACAATCACTTCCGTATCGGTGTCGGATTCAAAGTGATGGTCTTTGGCTTGAAGCGATTTTTTAAGGGCGAGAAAATTTTCTACAATGCCGTTTTGTATCAGGGCGATGGTCCGGCTTTCGTCGGTGTGGGGATGGGCGTTGCGCCGGCTGGGTTGGCCGTGGGTGGCCCAGCGGGTGTGTCCAATGGCGATACGCCCTTCGATGGGCGATTGGTGGAGCATGGCTTCCAGGTTGCCGAGTTTGCCTTCATCCCGGCGCACAGCCAGGCGGCCGGTGTCATCGATGGTGGCAATACCCGCCGAATCGTAGCCTCGGTATTCCAGCTTTTTCAGGCCGTCAAAAACCAGTTGCGGGGCCGGACGCGGCCCAATATAACCAACAATACCACACATAATTCCTCCTTGCGGTAAAAACGGAAAGTTTGATTACACAGTTTTGTATGGCCGGCGCTGTGCGCGGCCATCTTGATACAATCAATTTTCAGGAGGAAAAATTCGGGGGAAATTCCCGGCAGGCATCCGCCGATCTGTTCGATTTTCCCGAAAGGGTTGCTTTCGGTCAGGTTTGCCTTGCGGCAAACAACCTGCACCTCGTCAACCGGATAATGTAAAATGAAAAGCGAAAAAGGCAAAATTTTTCATTTTTCATTTTTCATTGTTCCGGCCCTGGCGCTTATTTTTCCTCAAGGCCAAATTAGCTGCTGTTAAACATTATGGTCTCACCGCCTTTCTGATGCCCCGTTATGTGTCGAATACCAGACAGTAAGGGCATATTTCCGTTTATTCTTTGCAGGGGCGCGCTGCATTGTGTCCCTGTAAATGGCCGTTCCGGCGACGGTTGCGGTCCATCATCACATTGCGCGCGGCGCAACTATTCCCGGGGGTATTTTTCCTTGCCTTCGGGGTCTGCGTCGGCCAGTTTTTCACGGGTAATGGCCCCGAACATCTCGTAATTTTTGCCGGCTTTAACCAAACTGACGTTATTGGCTCCCACCGCTTCGGTCGGTATGGCTTCTTGCAGGGGGTCGCTGTTCCAGCCGCACACCGGGCAGGTTTGCCACGTGCCCAGTTCGATGAAGGTTTTGTAGCGACAGACCGGGCATGCCAGTAAATCGGGCATATAACCGGCCACATATTCTACCGACATGCCCACTTTTTTGTTGAGATAGCGCAGCAGGTATTCGTTTGTGGCCCCGGCAAACCTGGTTTTCATCCGGTCTACCAGTATCGGGCGATAAATGGGGTTGCCGGGGTGCAGGTTGGGGGGCGGGGTGTGGGTTTCCCACTGGGCCACTGCCGTCAGGTTCAACTTTCGACGCAGGCTGGGCTTCAGCGGTTCCTTGAAAAAATCCCGAATAATGGCTTCGGCCTGATTGCGGCTCAGGTTTTTTACTTCATGCCAGGCAATCCGCACCAGGGCTTCACGACGGTCCATCGGCTGCTCCTTGTCTATTTGTAATGGCGCCAGTCCATATCGGCTACCCGCTGCCACACCTTTTCAGACAGCTCCCGGCCACGGGCGGCCACCGCCTGCTCATCGATGGTCAGCAATTGGCGGTCTTGCATCAACAGCTTGCCGGAAGCAATGGTATGGGTGACATAACTGCCGTCTATGCCAAAGATAGTGTGCCAGGGATAGTTTCCGTCCGTCAACCAGGTGTAGGGATAATAATCCAGCAGGATGATGTCGGCGCAGGTCCCCGGCGACAGCTCCCCGACGGGCCTGGGGAAGAAGATGCGGGCGATTTCGGCGTTGTTTTGATAGGCCATCTCCATCACCAAATCGCCGGACATGGCGCGAGGGTCGCCCTGGTGGCTTTTGTGCAGCAGATAGGCCACGGCCATTTCGGTGAACATGTTGTTGCTGAAGCCGTCGTTGCCCAGGCCGACGGTGATGCCTTTTTTCATCATCGTTTCGACGGGGGCCACGCCCACGGCGTTGTTCATATTGCTGCGGGGTTGGTGGCTTAATTTGGTGTGGGTGGTCAGCAGCGAATTCATCTCGAAGGCATCAAGGTGAACGCCGTGGGCCACCAGCGTTTTGGGGCCGAGGACGCCCCGTTCTTCCAGCCGTTCGGCAACGCGCATATTGTAAAGTTGCAGGCTGTTTTGTTCATCGGCCTTGTCTTCAGCCAAATGAATGTGGAAGCCGGTATCCAGCCCGGCGGCGGCCGTCAGGCACTGGTCTATCGTTTTGTCTGAAACGGTGAAGCCGGCGTGCAGCCCAAACGAAGCCCCCAGCCGCCCGGCGGCGGGGTCGTTGGCGGCCCGCAGGGCGTGTACCTTTTTAAGCCAGCGCACATTTTCGGCAATGCCGGCCCGGGTTTCCGCCGGGCCGTTGCGGTCAGTTACCTCGTAGCACAGGCTAACCCGCAAGCCGCTTTCAAGAACGGCATCGCTCAACATATCCAGCGAGCCGTCAACCGCGCCGGGGCTGGCGTGATGGTCAACCAGGGTGGTGGTGCCGTGTCGCACCGCGTCGGCCAAAGCCACCTGAGCGCTCACCCGGCAATCGGCCGGCGTCAACGCCCGGTCAATGTTCCACCACAACTGTTTGAGAATTTGCATAAAATTGGCGGGCGCCGGGCCGGGCACGGCCGCCAACCAGTGCGTCAACGGCCCGGCTGCGTGCACGCCGGCTCAGCTTGCCCAGGACGACTGGTGGTGGTGGACGCAGGATATGAACAACCGCCTGCCGGTGGGCAGCAATGCCGCGGTCGCCGTCGCCGCAACGCCGCCGACCACCACCTATACGATCACGATCAGCTGGCCGGAAACCGGCCAGGCGGCCAACTCCAGCTATGTCCTGACGATGCAGCTATGAATACGACCTTCCCAACAATCGCGGCTTCACGCCGGATCGGTCGGCGCCAGCAGGGCATGACCCTGATCGAGCTGATGGT
>JAJRUC010000349.1 GCA_024278015.1 Chloroflexota bacterium | reverse complement strand
CCGCTCTAACTGGTAACTTTATCTCTGATGCCTGAGTAGTTACTGTTATTTTATGACGCGGTTGAGTATACTCACCCCCCCTCTGGTGAAGCAACCGCTTCGCGTAACTCCCCCCTCGTGAGGGGGGAGAATGTAACACTTCCCCCCGTCAACGGGGGGATTGAGGGGGGTAAAAAACGGCAAAGCCGCTCTAACTGGTAACTTTATCTCTGATGCCTGAGTAGTTACTGTTATTTTATGACGCGGTTGAGTATAAAAGCCCGATACCCCGTAGCTTGCTGCGGGGAGGCTTCATTAACTATTCGATAGCTGTGATTTGAGAGGGTGCCGTCAAGTAGCCATGGTGCAAGTTTGTTTGGCAAATAATTGTTCAAAAACGTGTTGCATGTCCAATACCTTCGCCAATCAGGGCGAACCGGATGGTGTTTCAACCGGGTGTATGCGCCCGATAGAGATAATCGTGCCGAAAAGCTGAGCCGGGAAATTCGGTTCGGGTTTTTGCGGAAGCATTTTTATCATTTCAGCGAAATACCGGTTGGCGCGATAGTACGATTTCAAGTCAAGCACCCCGGCCTGCGGAACACTTTGGCGATACTCGCGCCACAGCACTTGCGCCACGTTGACCATCGTCAACACAACCTAATCAATATTCCCGTATCTTTTTAGCCGGTTTTCCGTCTGAACAAACAGAACACGCGCAAATATCCTGAAGATTTTGATGACGAGAGGTTGATTATGCCGGCAATCCGGGTATTATTGGTAGATGATTATGTGTTGTTGCGAGAGCTATTGGCAAAAATTTTAACGCCCGACCGTGGCTTTGAGGTGGTGGGTCAGGCCGGCGATGGCTTTGAGGCCGTCAGCAAGGCCTATATTTTAAATCCGGACCTGGTTTTGATGGATATGAATATGCCTCGCTGCGATGGTCTGGAGGCCACAAAAATTATTTCTGAAAGACAGCCGGCAACCAGAGTGGTTATTTTAACCTCGCATCCTGAAGAAGCCCGCGTGTTGCAAGCCCTGTCGATGGGAGCGGCGGCCGGCATTGCCAAAAATTTTACCGTCCCCCAATTGCTGAAAAAGTTGAGAAATATCGTAAAGGAAGCCGTTCCCCCTGAACCGATGTTTGCTTACATGTAAACTACGGTTTGGGGGGGATTTTTAACGTTTGGCCCACGGAAAGTTGGCCGGGAGCGTAATCAAAACAGCGGAAGTTGCGAGCTTTTGCGGCCCGCGCCCAACGGCGGCGCCGGATTGTCGCCGTGCGCCTCCAGCCAGGCTTTGTCCGGCCCGCGCCAGCCGACAGCTTCAAAATCCACCGTTGCCTTTTCATCAAAGACCACCCCTTCTCTTTCCAGCAATTGCTGTTGCAGGACCGCCCCCGCGCCCCCGCGTTGGCTGATTTGGCCTTTGGCGTTGATAACCCGGTGCCAGGGGGTAAGGGTGTGTTTGTCTTGCAGGGCGGCCATAGCGTAGCCGACCTCTCTGGCGGTGCATTTTTCTCCCACGATGGCCGCAATTTGCCCGTAGGTTGAAACCTGCCCCGCCGGAATTTGGCAGGTTACAGCGTAAATTTTTTGGTACAGTGAGTTCGTCATGCGGCTTGACCTTCCACAAAAACCCAGGCCCCATAGCCGACCACCTGGTCTTTTGGCCCGGCGGTATCGCCTGAATTTCTCAAATCGACGGTGCGGGCTGTCAGGTTGTGATTTTTTGCCGCCGATAACAACCCTTGAATCGTCACCCGCCCGCACGCTTGCTCGCGGCCGATTTTATCGGGCTGCAAGGCTTCGATGGCCTGGGCCGTGGCCCGGTCCAGCTTTTTGGCGGCAGGATAGGGATGATAGTGGCTCAGGTCTGAACTGACGACGATGAGCGTTTCCGGGCCGCCCCAAACCGCCTCCAGCACCTCTGATACTGCGGCGGGGGTGGTCTCTCCCACAGCCAGGGGCAGCAATTGAAACGAACCGAGCGCGGTTTGCAAAAAAGGCAGGTGAACTTCCAGACTGTGTTCCTGCCGGTGGGCGGCATCCATTTCGATGACTTGCGGCAGCGATTTTAGCTGCGCGGCGGCTGATTTATCCAGCGGAATGTTGCCCAACGGCGTGGCGAAGGCATCGGCCCGGCTGAGGGCCAGCCCCCGGAAGGGCGCAAAGTGCGACGGCCCCAGCAAAACCACCCGCTTGATGACCGCGCCGGCTTCCACCATAACCAGCCACTTGTACGCTGAAGCGGCAATCGGGCCGGAATAGATGTACCCGGCGTGCGGGGCGATGATGGCTTTGGGGATGATATTTTCTCCGGCAGCGGCGTCGAGATAATCAGTTATGGCTTGTTGCAACCGGCCGGCCCGCGCCGGATAAAATCGACCGGCTACAGCCGTTTTACGAATTTGACCCATTTCAGCCTCGCTTCCTTGCCTTGTCTTAATGGGACTGGAAATTTATCTTCATTAACATTATAATAGGAACATGACAGTTTGAAAAGTTGCCCGGATTTTTTGACGCGATTTTTGTTAATTTCCAATTGCTACTTTTTAACAAAGAGGCGCTGTGATGTCACCTGATTTGGATGGAAGGTCAACCGTGGCGGGCCGGTACTGGCACAGCCTGCCGGACGGACGGGTGCAATGCGATGTGTGCCCGCGCCATTGCAAATTGAGGGAGGGCCAACGCGGCCTGTGCTTTGTGCGGGCGGCCCAAAACGGGCAAGTTGTGCTGACCACTTATGGCCGCTCAAGCGGATTTTGCGTTGACCCCATTGAAAAGAAGCCACTGAACCACTTTTTGCCCGGCACGCCGGTTTTGTCTTTCGGCACAGCGGGTTGCAATCTGACCTGTAAATTTTGCCAAAACTGGGACATCAGCACATCGCGCCACATGGACACCCTGGCCGATGCTGCCTCGCCGGAAACCATCGCCCGCGCCGCCCGCCAACTGGGCTGCAAAAGCGTGGCCTTCACCTACAACGACCCGGTCATCTTTTTGGAATACGCCGTCGATGTGGCCCAGGCTTGTCACAGGCTGGGTCTGAAGACGGTGGCCGTCACCGCCGGAGAGATTTGCGCCGAGCCGCGCCGTGAATTTTTTGCCCATATCGATGCGGCCAATGTCGATTTGAAAGCCTTTTCCGAGCGGTTTTACAAAACTGTTTGCGGCGGGCAATTGCAATCGGTTCTTGATACCCTGACCTGTCTGAAGCGTGAAACGGACGTGTGGCTGGAAGTGACCACCCTGCTCATCCCCGGCGAAAATGATTCGCAGGCGGAACTTGAGGCTTTAACCGGCTGGCTGGTTGAAAACCTGGGGTCGGATACTCCCCTGCACTTTTCGGCCTTTCATCCTGATTGGAAGATGAGAGACAAACCGGCCACCCCGACATCGACTTTGATAATGGCCCGCAATATTGCCCAAAAAAACGGCTTGCGCTACGTGTTTACGGGCAACATTCACGATGAAACCGGCGGCAGCACTTATTGTCATCAATGCGGACAAAAGCTCATTGGGCGAGACTGGTACACGCTGACCGCCTGGAATTTAACCCCCGCCGGCTGTTGCGCGGCCTGCGGCGCGACCTGCGCGGGCGTGTTTGAAGCGCAGCCCGGCGCGTGGGGCGCCCGTCGATTGCCCGTGCGTCTGAGCGATTTTCGGTTGACTCTGTAATGCAAACTCGGAGGTTGTGGGTTTTGCGCGTTCAACCCCCTCTCCGGCCCTCCCCCTGCCAAGGGGAGAGGGAGAAAAAACAACCAATGGAGGCCCCATGTCCCCCGTCCCCCAATCACTGGCGCAAGCGTTGTGGAAAATCTATCATCGCCCGGAACGGCCCCAACCGTGGGCGGCCGGCGGCAACCTGCCCTGGGATGCCCCGGATTTTTCGGAGCGGATGCTGCGCGAACACCTTGACCAGTCGCACGGGGCCGCCTCTCGCCCCGATGCCGAGCGGATGAGCCAGCTTGAATGGCTGTGGCCCGCGCTGGGGCTTTTTGCCGGGGCGCGGCTATTCGATGTAACCTGCGGCCCCGGCCTGTACGCGGTTGAACTGGCCCGGCGCGGCTGTCACGTGCTGGGAGTCGATTTTGCTCCCGCCTCAATTGGCTACGCCCGCGATTTAGCCAAAGCGGCGGGCGTGGCCGGCCGCTGCGATTTTCGGCAGGCGGATGTGCGGGCCGTCGATTACGACGGCCATAATTTTGATGCGGCCATTTTGCTGTACGGCCAACTGGCGGTTTTTGAAAAGGGAGAGGCGCAATCGTTATTGACGAATATTGCCCGCGCCCTGAAACCGGGGGGCAGGTTGGGCGTGGAATTGCTTAATCAGGAGCGGGTTGATAAAACAGACGGTACGTGGTGGTTTACCGATGAGACCGGCCTGTGGGGCGATGCGCCTTTTTTGCATTTGGGCGAGCGCTTCTGGCTGGCGGAGCAAGCTCTTTCGGTGGAGCGGTATCAGATTTTGCATCTGGAAACGGGCCGCCTGACCGAAATTCAGTTGTGCGACCAGACCTACGCCGTGGCGGAGATGACGGCTATGATGCGCCGGGCCGGTTTTTCGGCGGTGACGGCTTGGCCCGGCTGGGCGGGCGTGCCGCTGTACGATGCCGCCGAGTGGGTGGTGTACATCGCCGAGCGGTGAAAATCGAATAAATT
>JAJRUC010000348.1 GCA_024278015.1 Chloroflexota bacterium | reverse complement strand
CCGCCACCCCGACAGCGACGCCCACACCCACTGAGACCGCCACCGCCACCGGCACGCCAACATCGACCCCCACCGATACCGCCACGCCCACCGCCACCGGCACGCCAACATCGACGGCCACCGGCACGCCGACCTCGACCCCCACCGCCACCCCGACTTCGACCGCCACCGATACCGCCACCGCCACCGGCACGCCAACATCGACGGCCACCGCCACGCCAACATCGACCGCCACCGATACCGCCACGCCAACCTCGACGCCCACCGATACCGCCACGCCGACCTCAACGCCCACGCCCACCGCCACCGGCACGGCCACCTCAACGCCCACGCCCACCGCCACCGCCACCCCGACATTAGCGGCGAATGCTCCGGATTCATTTTTTATGTATTTGCCAATAATTTACAAAGTGAGTTAAACTGACCTTTTGAGATAGAGGAATTGCATGCCAAAACTGAACAAACCCGTCTTCATCATCGGCACCGGGCGGTGCGGTTCAACCATATTCCACCGGATGATGGCCCATCATCCGCACCTGGCCTGGCTGTCTCGATACACGGCCACCGCGCCCGCCAAACTCAACCGCAGCCGCCGGGCCATGATGGCGCTTGATTCTCCCATGCCGGGCCGCCTGACGCGCAAACTGGTCTATCCGGTGGAAGCCTATTCGTTTTGGGAGCGGGTCAGCCCCGGCTTCAGCGAACCGTGCCGCGATTTGCGGGCCGCTGACGTGACGCCGCCGGTCAGGGCGCGTTTGCAAAAGACGCTGCCCCGGCTTTTAACCCGCCGCCGGCAGCGGCTGTTGATAAAAATTACCGGCTGGCCCCGGGTTGGCTTTTTGAAAGAGGTTTTCCCCGACGCCAAATTCATCCATGTCTATCGGGACGGGCGGGCTGTGGTCAATTCTTTGCTGGCCGTACCGTGGTGGTCGGGCTGGCGCGGGCCGTCAAACTGGCGCTGGGGCAAACTTTCGGCAGGGCAGCGGGAAAAATGGCGCAGGCACAGACGCTCATTCGTGGCCCTGGCCGCCATCGAATGGGAGATTCTGATGACCGCCCACGCCCAGGCGCAAAAAGCCGTCCCCGCCGAAGATTATATGGAAATTCGCTACGAAGCCCTGTGCGCCGCGCCGCAAGATGCGTTGCGGCAAGCCGCCGATTTTTGCGAACTGCCCTGGACGGATGATTTTCAGGCGGCCACCGCCCGATTTTCGTTGAAGAATACAAACTACAAGTGGCAAAAAGACTTGACCGCAGCGCAGCAGCAAATTCTTAATGATTGCCTGGCTGACAGTTTACACCAGTATGAGTATGTTTGATTTTTTATACTAAATAACTTCAATTCAGAGTTTATTGCTATTATGTGTTTCACCCCCTGATAAAGAAACCGCTTCGCGTCCCGCACCCTCCTCCTGCCAAGGGGAGGGGCGTTTCCCCCCTCAAAGAGGGGGGATTAAGGGGGGAGCAAAGCAACAATGCTGAAATTCCGAAGTCAGGTTAAATTAAGGGTAGTGGCCAGAATTGACTGATGGACGAAAACCCCCTCTCCAACCCTCCCCCTAAAAGGGGAGGGAGCAAAATTCCCTCTCCCCAGCGGGGAGAGGGGAAAGACAATTTGTCCCATCAGTCAAAAATTACCACCACCAAATCAAGAAAGGTCTGTGACATCAATGACAGAAAATACACAACAAGCCGCTAATCATCCCCGCCGCAGAGTGCTGGTTTTGGGCCTGGACGGCGGCACCTTCGATATTATCAACCCCATGATTGCCGCAGGGAAATTGCCCACCCTGGCCCGGTTGATGAAGCAGGGCGCTCACGGCGTTTTGCGCTCCACCTATCCGCCCATCACCCCCTCGGCGTGGCTGTCGTTTGCCATCGGAAAAAATCCGGGCAAACACGGCATCTACGATTTCCAGAAAGTCAATCCCGAAACCTACGAATTTTACCCCATCCCCGCCGGCATGCACGGCCAGAAAACCATCTGGAAACTGGTCAGCGAGCAGGGGGGGCAGGCCGTGGTGCTGGATGTGCCCTTCACCTATCCCCCGGAAGAAATCAACGGGGCCATCATCACCGGCTACGGCACGCCGGAAGTGGCGGGCGTGTCGTTTACCCATCCCCCCGAACTGAAAGACGAACTGACCGCCGCCTGCGGCCGGTGCAACCTGGGCTATCCGGCGGGCGTAAAATACAGCGTCCAGCCTGAATTTTTCAAATTGTGGGATGATGTTCTCGACAGCCGGGCCTGTATTTCGGCTTATTTGATGGATAAAGTAGACTGGGATTTTTACATGATTGTCTACGGCATCACCGATAACCTGTCGCACGCCATTTGGCCCTATCTGGAGCCGCAACATCCGGCTTATTACGAAGAACACAGCGCCGATTACCGGCAGAAATTGTTTGAATATTACGAGCGGGTTGACAGTGAAATGGCTAAACTGATTGCCCGTTGCGACAAAAATACGACCATCATGGTTATGTCTGACCACGGCTTCGGCAGCACGCCCACGCCCAAGTATTTGACCAAAATTTTGATGGATGCCGGCTTGCTCAAATACAAATCGAACCCGCTCAGCGACTGGCTGATGAAAATTGCCATCAACGCCTACTATCGCCTGCCGTTTTTATCGAAACTGACCCGCAATATGGGCGGCGAGCGGCGCATGACGCTGAAAAAAGCCCTGACCGCGGCCTCCATTTACCCCACTCCCGATACCATCGACTGGACGAAAACCAAAGCCTTCCCCGGCGGGTACGGCCTGCAAATTTACATCAACACCGCCGGAAAGTATCCGCAGGGCATTGTTGCGCCGGGCAGCGAATACGAAGCCTTGCAGGATGAAATCAGCGCGGCCCTGCTGGCCTTCAAGGAACCGGCCACCGGCCAACCCATCATCAAGGCCGTCCACAAAGCCCAGAATATTTATCAGGGCGACAAAGCCGGCAGCGCCCCCGATTTAATCATCGAATACAACAATGTGTACCGGCCCAACCAGCCGGAATATCGCGGCAAATTGAACAACAGCCTGGAGGGCAATCACGTGATGGAAGGGATTTTCATCGCCCACGGGCCGGATATTGCGCCCACGCAGTTGCCCACCAAAAATATCATCGATCTGGCCCCCACCATTATGCACCTGCTGAACCGGCCCGTGCCGGAAGATATGGACGGCCAGGTTTTGACGGAAATCATCGCCCCGGAGTTTATGGCCGCCCACCCCGTTGAATACGGCCCGCCCGCCGTATCAGACGACGTGAATCAGGCAGGCTACAGCGCAGATGAAGCCGAACTGGTGCGGCAGCAGCTTCGCGCGTTGGGGTATATTGAGTGATTGGAGACCTGGACTGATATGGCCCAAAAACCGCCCACCATCGCCTACATTGCCCAGATGTTGCCCAACCTGCACGCCACCTTCATCTACCGGGAGATTTTTGCCCTGCAAAAAATCGGCTTCGATGTGGTCACGTTGTCGGTGCATCGTCCCAACCCCAAAGCCCTCTCTGCCGAAGCCCGGCCTCTGGTTGAGCGCACCGCATACATCACCCCCATACGGTGGGGGCCGTTTGCGGCCGCGCACCTTGAATTTCTGCTCAAAAAACCGGGCGTGTATCTATCGACGCTGGCTTTTCTGTTGAGCCGGCCCGGCGAGAGCGCCCACAATCGGTTGCGGACGCTGATGCACTTTATGGGCGCGGTCTTTTTGGCCGCCCAGGTGCAGGACCGGAAGCCGGCCCACATTCACGCCCATTTTTCTTTCAACGCGGCCACCATCGCCCTGGTGATGGGCCGCCTGCTGGGGATTACCTTCAGCTTTACGGCGCACAACAACTTTTTTACTGACCGGGTGGTGCTGAAAGAGAAGCTCCGGGAGGCCAAATTCATCGTCGCCATTTCTGAATTTAGCCGCGATTTTTTGCTGAATTTGTTGCCGGATGACGAATCGCTGCCGGAAAAATTCCACATTGTGCATTGCGGTGTGTCGCCCGTTGCCTTTGCCCCGCCCCCCCGCCGCGAACCGAACTCGCCGCCGCTGGTCTTTTCGGTAGCCCACTTCACCGAGCGCAAAGGCTTTCACATCCTCATCGAAGCCTGCCGCATCCTGCAACAGCGCAACGTGCCGTTTGAGTGCATCATCGCCGGAGACGGAGCGCAGCGCCCCCTGCTGGAAAAGATGATTGCCGACTATCAGTTGCGGGACGTGGTTCGGCTGCCGGGGGCTGTTTTTCAGGAAAATTTGCGCGATTATCTCAACCGGGCCGATATTTTTGCCCTGCCCTGTGTGGTGGCTCAAAACGGCGATATGGACGGCGTGCCCGTGGCCTTGATGGAGGCTATGGCAATGGAAATTCCGACAATCTCCACCACCGTGTCCGGCATTCCGGAGCTGATTGATGACGGCCGGCACGGCCTGCTGGTTCCGCCGCAAGACCCGGCGGCCGTGGCCGATGCCATCGAGCGGCTTTTGGCCGATGAGACCCTCCGGCTGAAGCTGGGCCGGGCGGCCCGCCAAAAAATTGTCAATGATTTTAACGTAGACAAAAGCGCGGCTCAAATTGCCGACTTGTTCCGGCAGCTATTCGCCGAACCTTCATCGGAGAGATAATGATGAAACGCCCTTTGGATACGTCGCAATCCCATACGCCCGTGCCGGTACTCATCACCTGGGACGTTGACCCCGATTTATGGATTCCGGTGGAAAAGAGGCGGCAGGCCTTGCATCTCGCTATGGAGGTGTGCCGCGCGTTGCACATTCCGGCTACGTTTTTCTTCACCGCCCGGCCCGCCGATATTTACGCCGAAGATTTTGCGTCGATGGCCGAACAGGGGCACGAGGTGGGCTGTCATGGCTTAACGCACGGCATCGAAGAAAATTACGACCGCATGCCCCCGGCCATGCAGCGCGAGTATCTGACCGAAGCCACCGACCGCCTGACCGGCTTGCTGGGCCGCCCGGTGCGTTCCTTTCGCGGGCCGCGAGTCAAAATATCGGCCACCACGCTGAGTTTGTTGGCCGAATTGGGCTATCGGGCCGATAGTTCGGTCTGCTCGCAGCGGATTGACGTGATTAGCTCGAATCTCATCAACACCGGCTGGATGACCGCCCCACGCCGGCCGTACCGGCCCAGCGCCCAAAACGCCTTCAGAGCGGGGAATATCCCTTTGTGGGAAGTGCCCGTTTCGGCGGCGGTGCTGCCTTTCATTTCGTCGTTGATGCGGGTGACGGGCCTGTCGATGATGAAATGGCTGGCCCGGACGCTGGTGGCAGAATCCCGGCGCACCGGCAAACCGGTTGTGTATCTGGCCCATCCCACCGAATTTTTGGGGCGCGCCCCGGAAAATAATGGTTTCAAACGCTGGCGGGCCGCCCTGAATCCAAAATATTTTACGCCTAAACACATTCGGGCGCACGGTTTTCCGGTGCGAAATCTGCTTTACGTGGCGGGCGGCCCGCTGCTGGCAGAGTACACTCGCCACCTGTTTCAGTATGTGGCCGCCTTGCCGGGCGTAACCTTTTTAACCATGAGCGATTATGTGACCAACTATCTGCCGGGTTCGGCGGGGGAGCAGAGAGGATGAACGCCATCCGAACCGACCTTGACGGCCTGTTTATTGTGTGGGGCAAGCCGCACGGCTCGCACCGCAGCCAGTTGACGGCCCGCCTGCTGGGGCTGGAGGTGGCCCACGTTTTTACAGAAACGCGCCGCAGCGTTTTTAACGCCGGCTGGCGATATTTAAGGCAAGCCCGCAAAACCATGCGGCTGCTGAACCAAAAACAGCCCCAGGTGGTTTTTGTGCAAAATCCGCCCATCTTCGCCGCCCTGTGCGTGTACCTGTGGAGCCGCTTCCGCCGAACCGGGACGCAATTCATCATCGATTCGCACACCGACGCCCTGCTGGCCCCGTGGTGGCGCTGGCTTTCGCCGCTGCATCGTTTTCTCTCAAAGCGGGCCGTCACCACCCTGGTCACAAACGAACATCTGCGCCAACTGGTTGCCGGTTGGGGGGCCACGGCCCATATTTTGGGCGACCCGCCGGCCACCTTTCCGCACCGGGAAAAACCGGCCCTGCCCGCAAAAGCGTTTACCGTGGCGCTGGTCAGCACCGCTTCTTATGATGAGCCGATAGAGCCGGTGCTGGCGGCGGCCCGGCAGTTGCCCGCCGTCCATTTTTACATTACCGGCAACTGGGCCAAACGCCGGTCTGATATTCCGGCCCAAACCCGGGGGGATGAAAATATCCACTTTACCGGCTATATGCCCGATGAACAGTTTTACGGCCTGCTGGAAGCCGTCGACGTGGTCATGTGCCTGACCACCCAAAACCACACCATCCAAAGCGGGGCCAACGAAGCGTTGTGGCTGGGCCGGCCCATCATCACCTCGGATTGGCCCTTGTTGCGGGAATATTTTTATCAGGGCGCGGTCTTTGTCGATAACTCGGCGGCGGGTATAGAGCAGGCTGTTTTAACGGCGCAGCAAAATCACCGCGCGCTGCAAGCGGAAATCACACAGCTTCAGGGCGCGCGTCGCCGGGAGTGGCAGCAAAAAGCCGCCGAGATTATGGCGTTAATTTGATTGCAAGGGGATTGCGTATGAAAGTTTTGATTGTTTTGGGAAATGGCGGCCACACCACTGAATTGGTCAAACTGGTGGCGTTGGTGGGGCCGCGCTACGAGTACAACTATATGATGGCCGATAATGACTATATTTCAGAAGGGAAACTGCCGTTTGAAGGGCCGGTGTATCGCGTGCCCGTGCCGATGGGCAAACACGCCTCTGAACGCAGTTTGTGGAGGGCCATTGGGCCGGTGTTGAAGCAACTGGTGGTGCTGATAAAGGTTCGTCCCCGGGCCATCCTCAGTTCGGGGGCCGGTATTGCCGTGCCCATTGCCGTCTTTGGGCGGTTGGCCGGGGCCAAAATCATTCACGTCGAAACCGGCTCCCGGATTTTCACTATGTCTTCAACCGGCAAGGCTATGTATCGAATTGCCCACCTTTTCTTTACCCAATGGGAGCCGCTGCAAAAAGAGTATCCCAAAGCCATCTACGCCGGGAGGTTGCTGTGATTTTTGTAGCCATTGGAACCACGTATTTTGATGAGTTGGTGGCCTATGTCGACAAGCTCTCGCCCACCCTTTCGGAAGAGGTGGTCATGCAGATTGGACGCAGTCAATACGTTCCAAAAAACTGCCGCTACTTCCGGTTTGAGCCGTCGCTCACGCCCTATTATCAGCAGGCTTCACTGATTGTTTCGCACGGCGGCCTGGGCATTGTCACCGAAGTGCTGAATTTGGGCAAACCCCTGGTGACGGTGGAAGACCCCCATCAGCCGGGCCGCCATCAACGCGAAATTTTGACCGTGTGGGAAGAAGCCGGGCATCTGGTTTGGTGCAAAAATATGGATGAACTGCCCCAGGCGATGGTTAAAGCGCAAACCCGGTTAATTCCCTACGAACCGCCGGTGTGCCACATCCAGGAGATAATCATTGATTTTTTAGATAAAATCGACCCCAGAGCAGCGTAATTGTGTCCATAAATCCCATTTCAGTAGCCTTAAAAGGCAAAGGCCCGTTTAAATTTGTGCAACGGGTGGGGGGTATTGTACAACGTTACGGTTTGACCCCTGCCAAAATGGTCCGGGCTTTTGAGACGCTGACCGACACTTTAGCGCAATTTGAGTGCAGCGGCACGTTTCCCATTGCCACTATGACCTTTAATCGCAACCCGGATATGGCCCGCGCCTTTCAGGCGGCGGGCATTGAATTTGCCGTGCATGGTTTGCGCCATGTAGACCACACCATGCTCTCTTCCACCGCCCAGTCCGCCCAATTAACGCAGGCTTGTCGCCTGTTTGCGCAGGCCGGGGTGACGGCTCACGGCTTCAGGGCGCCCTACCTGCGCTGGGATGATTCCCTGATTAAGGTGCTGCAATCGCTTGACTTTTTGTACGATGCCAGCCTCGGTCTGGTCTGGGACGTTCTGCCCGGCCCCGCCCCCGAACCGTACCGGCACGTGCTGCACTTTTACGGGGCGCGTTCCGCCACAAAATACCCTTCCGTGCCGCATTTGGTGGGTGAACTGGTGCGAATTCCCTACAGCCTGCCCGACGACGAAGCGTTGGTGGAGCGGTTGGGCCTGCAATCGGCAGCGGAGATGACCGCCCTGTGGCTGGCCGTGCTGGAAAAATCGTACCAACTGGGCGAATTGTTTGCTATGGGGCTGCACCCTGAACGCGCGCCCCTTTGCCGGGGTTCCTTGGCGGCAGTTTTGCGGCAGGCGCGCCGGGCAAACCCGCCGGTGTGGATTGCCCGTCTTGATGAGATTGCCCGCTGGTGGCGGCAACTGGCCCAAACCCGCGTCCGCATCACCGAAACCCAACCCGGCAGGCTGCAATTTACCGTCGATGGTCCGGCTGAGGCCACTCTTCTGGCCCGAAACGTGCGCCTTCAAACCGAAACAACGCCCTGGTTTGGCGCTTACGCGCAAATTCGGGCCACTACCTTCACTGTAAAAAGCGCCATCCGACCCGTTATCGGTGTTTCGTCCGCCGGCGATGCCCTGGCTCACTTTTTGCGCCAGCAAGGGTATCTGGTGGAAGTGACCGACCAGCCGCAACATTACGCTTTCTTTTTCGATAAACCGGCCTTCACCCCGGAAGATGAACGTCCGGTACTGGCCGACCTGGAACAATCGAATCGTCCCCTGATTCGCTTAAATCGATGGCCGGGGCGCGCCCGCAGCGCGTTGGCCGTTACCGGCGATATTGACGCCCTGACATTTTGGGATTACGGGTTGCGGTTAATCGGACGGTGATGAAGACCCGGCAGCAGAAGACGCTTGTAGTTTGGCGTGACTTCCTCCGGCGGGTAGAATATCCTTTGGAGTTGGATTTTCCGGGTATTTTAGCGCGAAGGGATTTCGCAATGAGAAAAAAAGGATATTTATTACTGGTGATTTTGGCATTAATGCCGGGGTTGTGGCTTGGCTCAACCCGCGCAAAGGCAAACCGGCTGCCCGCCGCATTTCCCAATGGCGGGTTTGAGCAGGATGTCAACAGCGACAACAAGCCGGATAGCTGGGACTGGCCTTCGTCAAACTGGGTGTGGGACGGCAGCGTGGCCCACGGCGGCAGCCGCTCGGCTAAAATCAGCCGCTTCAGCGGCGGGGCAACCGCCTATCTGTGGTCGCCACAGCTATCGGCGCAGCCATCCACCAACTACGCGCTCACCTTCTGGCTCAAAACACAAAACGCCACCAACCGCCCCCGTATGGTCTTGTTTCAATACAACAACAGCGGCGTGCAGGTTGAAGACAGAACCGTGATGTATGTGGACGTTGACGGCGCAACCGGCTGGCAAAAGATAACCTATCGCTTTCAGACCACGGCCCAAACCGGCTATGTGCTGCTGCGTCTGCACCTTAATTCCGGTGTTTCCGGTACATTCTGGTTCGATGACTTTGATATGGTATCCGATGGCGCGGCCTTGTATCCGCTAAAATCGGGCTTCCCCGTTGAAATTGACCACTGGGTCGAAACCTCGTCGCCGGTGGTGGCGGATATCAACAACGACGGTCACAACGAAATTCTGGCCGCCGATTACAGCGGTCAGATTTCGGCCTGGGATGAATCCGGCGTAATGCTGGCCGGTTTTCCCGTAAATGCGGGCGGCCCTGTGTACGGGCATTTGGCCGTGGGCAACCTGGATGCCCAGGCCGACCTGGAAATTGTGGCCGGGGTCGGCTCTACTGCGCCGGGGGCCGAAGGCAAAGTTTCTATTTGGAAGGCCGACGGCTCAATGTTGGCCGGCTGGCCGCAAGCTGTGGCCCGGCGCGGCACTGACCGCTATTCCAAAATATTCACCGTCGCCCTGGCCGATGTTGACGGCGATTCCAGTTTGGAAGTGATTGCCGGCACCAACAACAACCATCTGGGCAGCGCCGACCCAAACGAATATGTGCCGAATTTATATGTGTGGTATCAGGACGGCCGGTTGGCTAACGACAATGGCGGCATTTGGCCCATCGATGATGAATTTAATACCGCTATTTTGGGTACGCTGGCGGTGGGCGATCTAACCGGCAATGGGTCGGTTGACATTGCCGTCACCAGAGACTACCACCGTGTCTTCGCCTTCGATAATCAGGGCCACGATTTGGCCGGCTGGCCGTTGACCACCTACCAGCCCGAAAACGGGGTGTGGAATGGAGACCCATACATCGTACACCGGTATTCCGCACCCACCCTGGCTGATTTGGACCACGATGGGACGGTGGAATACATTGTGGCCGGTCAGCGCCGCCCATTCGATTCGCCAACGATTTATAATGTCGATTTGCTTGTCTTTCAGCCCGATGGCACCCGAAAAAGCGGCTGGGCAACCCCGGCGGGCGGCGTGGGCGCGCTGGATGCCGATTTGTGGATGCAGCAAGCCACCGCCGTGGCCGATTTGAACGGCGACGGCCGGCTGGATATTGTCTGGCCCGCCCAGGATGGTTGGCTGTACGTTTATGCAGCGGATAAAACGCTGTTGTGGAGCTTCGATTACGCGCAAGGGAATGTGGTTTACGCCAGCGAGCCGGTCATCGGCGATGTGGACGGCGACGGCCTGCCGGAAGTTGTCTTCGGCACGTATGACCTGTTCTACGGCGCCGCCGACCCGGTTGGTATCTGGATTTTGGAGCATGACGGTTCGGTGAAGGCCGGAGCGCCGCTACGGGTGGGCACGCCCGGTATGGCCGGCGCCCCCGCCCTGGCCGATGTGAACGGCGACGGTCAACTGGATATTGTGGCTGTCACCCGCGTGGGCTACGTTTACGTGTGGGAAACCGGCGCAGCATACCGTGAAGCGTTACTGCCCTGGCCCGTAGCCCGCCACGATTTTCAGCGCACGGCTTTTGTCTCCACCGAAGCCTCCAGCCTGGCTTCGTCGCAGAAATCTGCCAGCACTACTGTGGCAGCACAAGGCGAGGTGGTGACATACACCATCCGGTTGCTCAGAACCGGGCCGCCCGTCACCACCACGGTTTACCTGACCGATACCCTGCCTGCCGGCGTATCGCTGGTGCCGGGCAGCCTGACCAACTCAACCGGGTCGGCCACGTTTGTCGCCCCGTCATCGACGGTGCAATGGTCGGGCGAACTGTCAACCACAGCCACCGTCGATATTACCTATGCCGTCAACATTGATACTGCCGTGACGCAGGTTGTTGAAAATAACGCCGTCGTGACCGCCGTCGGAGTGTCGCCGGTTCAGCTTTCGCAGCGCATTTTGGTAAATGCGTTGCACCTGTTTCTACCGATTATTCAAAAATAGTAAGTAACTGTATAGTCAGCAGGTTGGTGTTGAATAAACAGAGTGTTTACCGACAATTTCACCCTCCCCCTGCCCCTCCCTTTTAGGGAGGGGGGGAAGCATCCCCTCCTCCTTATAGGGGGAGCAGGTTGGTGTTGAATAAACAGAGTGTTTACCGACAATTTCACCCTTCCCCTGCCCCTTCCTTTTAGGGAGGGGGGAAGCATCCCCTCCCCCTTATAGGGGGAGGGTTAGGGAGGGGTTCCCTGATAGCTACAATCGTAATTTCTTTGTGAACAGGATACCGGGTGAATGAGCCTGAAAATTGTACACCATCTTCCAACCGACCACTGGGCCGCCTACGTTAATCAGCATCCGCAGGGCAATATTTTTCACACGCCGGAGATGTTTGCGGTGTTTGCCCAAACTAAAAACCATGCCCCCACCTTGTGGGCCGCAATTGATGAGCGAGGCAATCTGCAAGCAATGTTTATTTCTACAACGGTATCATTGCAGGGCGGCGTATTCCGGTATTTAACCACCCGGTCTGTGGTGTACGGCAGCCTGCTGTTTAATGAGGATGACGCGGGCAGGCAGGCCCTGGATATGTTGCTGACGGCCTGTCTGCAACACCAACCCAACAACTCCCTGTTCACCGAGTTTCGGAATCAGGCAGATTTAAGCGGCGTGCAGCCCATGCTCGATGCGCTGGGATTTGAATACGAAGACCATCTGAATTATCTGATTGATATTGACCGCCCGGAAGCGGAGGTGTTGCAAAACATCGGGCGGCGCACGCGCAAACACATTCGACGGGGACTGAACAAGGGCCTGCTTGCGGTCAAAGAGGTCGATTCGCCGGCAGGGGTGGCCCGGTGTTACTCAATCCTGAAAGATACCTATCGACACGCCAACATCCCCCTGACCGATAGCTCGTTGTTTCAGGCCGCGTTTTCGGTGTTACATCCCTTGGGCCGCATTAAATTCTGGCTGGCCGAAACGGAGGGGATGCCTGTAGCAACATCTGTGGAACTGCTTTACAAAGATACAATGTACGGCTGGTATGGCGGTCTGAACCGTGAGTACGCCAGGTACACCCCCGGCGAATTGTTGATGTGGCACATTCTGGCGTGGGGCGCCAACCATCATTATCGGGTGTACGATTTTGGCGGCGCGGGCAAACCCACCGAAGATTATGGCGTGCGCCGGTTTAAAGCCAAATTCGGTGGCCGACTGGTCTCTTTCGGGCGCAACACGGTGGTACACCGGCCCCGGCTGTTGGCCGTCAGCCGGTGGGGATACGGATTTTTGCAAAATCTGCAAAAAATTTCAGCCGGGATATTTCGGTAGCGAGCCGGTATGTTAAACCGATTTGTGACTTTACTCAAAACCGAGTGGCGGGCATCCGAGGACCGTCGCATCGGGGCGCGTATTTTGGCCGTTCTGCAGGTGTTTGTCTTTCCGTTTTACCGCGCCGGGCGGTTTATTGTGTTCAAACGCCCCCTTTCCGGGCCGGCCGACCACCCGACCGGGGGGCCGCCGGCTTCGGTGACGGTGCGCCCGGTTGAAGCGGCAGACGTGCCCCGCCTGCGGCAAATCGCCTCTTCGGCTGATGGCGTCCGGCTGGAAGCCTTTGCCCGGCGCGGCAGTTTGGGCGTTCTGGCCGAGCGCGACGGCGCGGCGCTGGGTTATATGTGGGCCAGTTTCGCCATTTTCCCGGAACTGCATCGCGTAGCCATCGATTTAAACCAGCGCGAAGCCTTCATTCACGATATTTGGGTGGTTCCGGCGGCCCGGCGGCAGGGCCTTGCTTCAGCGATGTTGGCGTATTTGTTTGACCGGCTGAAAAAACGCGACATTCAGACCGTGGTCAACCACGTTGTGGTCGATAATCGGCAGGCTCTGGAGTTTCATCATCGGCGCGGCTACCAACCTGTCTTCAATTTAACGCATCGTCGCATTTTACGCTGGGATTTTTATCGACAAACACCTTACCGCAACATATCCGGGTTGCGCAAACAGGGGTAGGTGGAAGAATTTTGAGCAACCTGATTGACCAATTCGACGAGCAAACCTGGAACCGGTTTGTGGCAGAGGCCGCCCACGGGCATATTATGCAAACGGCAGCCTGGGGAAATTTTAAAGCGGCGGTGGGCTGGCAGGTGCATCGTCTGGGTGTTCGGCAGGGAGATGACCTGACGGTGGGGGCGCAGATTCTGTTTCGACGGTTGCCGTTTGTGCCGGTGGCGATTGCCTATATCCCGAAGGGGCCATTCGGCAATACTGCCGACCATGCGGCAATGACCGCCCTGTTTGCGGGTATCCATCGCCTGGCCCGCCGCTATCGGACGGTCTTTTTGAAGATAGAACCCAACTGGCCCGATGAACAGCCGCAGCGACAGTTTCTGCAGCAGCAAGGGTTTCGGTTTAATGAGCAAACCAACCAGCCCCGCAGCACCATTACCCTTGATTTGCGGGCCGGCGAGCAAGCCTTGTGGGGCAATATGCGCAAAAAAACGCGCAAACTGGTGCGTCGGGCAGAGCGCGAAGGCGTGACGGTGGTAGAGGGCGCAACCGCCGACATGGAACGGTTTTTTGCTGTTTTGCAAAAAACGGCCCGCCTCAAAAAATTCGCCATCCACAACCCGGATTTTTACCGGCGCGTCTGGCAGGTCTTTCGGCGCGAAGGTTGCGTTCATTTGCTGCTGGCAAAATATCAGGATGAAATTGTGGGCGGAAAGATGATTTTTACCTTCAGGGACACAACCATGCATTTTTGGGGAGGGACGGTCCCGGCGGGCCGAAAGGTATTCGCCAGCTATTTGCTGCAATGGCGGGCTATTAAATGGGCGCTGGCGCAAGGATACTACACCTGCGATTTGTGGGGTATCCCCAACGAAGTGGGTGAGATTCTGAAACGGGGCGAGACCCCGGCCCGGCAGCGGACCGACGGCTTGTGGGGCGTTTACACCTTCAAACGGGGCTTCGGCGGGCAGGTAGAAACCTGTATCGGCGCCTACGATTACCCCTACCGGCCTGTTTTGTACGGCCTGGGTGCAAGAATACTCAAAAATCAGGCCCTTGACGGGTTGTCTGCCTGGGTAGAAAAGGTCGGCCATATTGGCAAGTAATATGTTTTGGAAAGAGGCAGGTGAATGATGCCAAATACCATGCGGATGAAGATAGCTTCATCGTTTTATCACTTGAGAAAGAGGAAGATGCTGGCCCGCCTGGACGCCCTCGATGCCCATCAATGGCTGTCGGCGGCAGAGATAAGGGCTGTCCGGCAGCAAAGTTTGCTGGCCTTGCTGGAATACGCCCATCGCTTTGTGCCGTATTATCAAAATCTGTTTCGTTCAATCGGGTTTCAGCCCGCCGATTTTGCCGCCGACCCCCGCGCCTTTCAGCAAATTCCCCCCCTGACCAAGTCCGGTATTCGGGAGCATTACGACCAACTCATCACCACCGAGCCGGCCCGGCGGGCAACCCTCATCCGGCAAAAAACGGGCGGCACCACCGGCGAACCGTTGTGGTTCAACAAAGATACAACCTACCGGCAGTATAATGTGGCCTACGTGTATCACAATATGAAATGGGCCGGCTGGCAGTTGGGCCGGCCGCAGTTTTGGCTGTGGGGGCATGTGCCACACGATAGCGAAACGCGGGACGGGCAGGTCTCTGTCAGAAAACGGCTCTCCAATTTTGTAGCCAATCGATTCGATGCCGACGCCTTTGTTATTACCCCCGCCGGCATGGAAAAACTGGCCCGGCAAATGGAAAACAAACCCGACGGCATTTTCTGGAGTTACACCTCCACCGCGTTTCAGTTTGCCCGGTTTTTGCAGGAACGGGGACACACCATCCGTCTGAAGGGCGTTTATGTGGCCGCCGAACCCCTGTTTGATTACCAACGCGAGTTGATAGAGCGCGTGTTGGGTTGTCCGGTTTTTAACAACTATTCCAGCATCGATACCGGGGCCATCGCCAGAGAGTGCGACCGGCACAACGGCTTGCATATTGCCACCAAAAATTGCCATCTCGAAGTATTGCAGGACAATGCCCCCGTTGCCGACGGGCAGGCGGGCGAGTTTGTCATCACCACCCTGCTCAATTACGGCATGCCCCTGATTCGCTATAAAATAGAAGACTGGGGCCGCAAAAGCGCCCGTCCCTGCGCCTGCGGCCGGGGCGAACCCTTGCTTGAAGTGGTGGAGGGCCGTAAAATAGATTTATTCAAAACCAGAGACGGCAAAATTGTTTACGGGGCCTTCGCCAAGGATTTGCTGCCCACCCTGGGTAACGTGAAACAGTTTCAGATTATCCAGAAATCGCTGGACCTGCTGATATTTCGCATTGTGGCCGTCGGGCCGATTGACCGGCAACAGATGGCCTTCATTGAAACGGTTTCCAAAGGGGCATTGGGGGCAGATGTTGAAGTGAAGTTTGAGTTTGTCAACAGCCTGCCGGCCACCCCCACCGGCAAGCACCGCTATCTGGTTTCAGAAGTGCCGTAAAGCGGAGGTGAGATTATGTTGTATTCCACCCTTTACCGGACGGCGAGGCTGTTGTGGCCCGGCGGCCCGGCCACCCGGCGCAATTTGCGCCAACTGGAGCAAAACCAGGCGCTTTCCAAAGACGAGTTGCGTGCTTTTCAGGTGGCGAAACTGCAACGGCTGGTTGATTATGCCTGTAAAAACGTGCCGTTTTACCATGACCTGTATCGGCGGCGCGATATTGCCCCGGCGGATATAAAAAGTTTGGCCGATTTTGAACGCCTGCCCATTATCACCAAACAGGATATCCGGGCCAATGTATCGAATATGATAGCCCGCACCGCGCCCAAAGCCGGTTTAATTGAAAATCACACCGGCGGTTCCACCGGCGAACCCCTCCATTTTTTCATTGATGATTCCTTCTGGTGGGAAAACGCGGCCAACGAATTTCGGGTGCGGGGCTGGCACGGGGTGCGGGAAGGGGCAAGGATGGCCTGGCTGTGGGGCGACCCGCGCGACGTTCCCGATTGGCGCTGGAAAAGACGGTTGCGGGCCGCCGTCATGAACCATCGGTTCTTGAACGCCTTCAGCCTGACCGAAGAAAAGATGCGCCATTTTGCCGACATGCTGGCTCATTGGCAGCCGGCATTAATCATGGGCTACGCCACCACCCTCACGTTGTTTGCCCGGTTTTTGCAGGCCAACCAAATGACCGCCATTCGGCCCAAAATCATCGAAACCACCGCCGAAAAGCTGTGGCAGCCGCAGCGGGAACTGATTGAAGCGGTCTTCCAGTGCCCGGTCATCGACCATTACAGCTCCAGAGAAATGGGCACGATGGCCTATCAATGCGAAGCGGGTACGCTGCACACCCTGGACGACGCGCGCCACGTGGAAGTGATTGCCGCCGGCCGGCGGGCGGCGCCGGGGCAGTTGGGGCAGGTGGTGGTCACATCCCTCAACCATTTGGCGATGCCCTTTATCCGCTATGCCAATGAAGATATGGCCCTGGCCGGCGATGAAACCCCGTGCGCCTGCGGACGGCCCTTCGGTAGCGTGCAGGAACTGGTGGGCCGCACCAACGATTACCTGATTACCGCCGCCGGTCAATTTGTCCACAGCGAATTTTTTGCCTATACGCTCCGCGCCCGGCCGGAGGTCTTCAGCTATCAGGTTTATCAACCCGATGCCACCCATCTGGATGTGAAAATTGTGTGCCGCCGGCCTGTCAGCCGGGCATGGCTGGCCGACATTCGGCAACAAATTCAGGCCCGCTTTGGAGAGGCCGTAGACATCACCCTGGCCGTGGTCGATGATATTGAATTGACTCCCGCCGGCAAACACCGCTATATTATCTCGGATATTAAACCCGATTTTGTAACCTGACGTGAGCCGCCGGTAACAAGGTGAAAATTATTAAATCCACCGGATAAATCCCCGGCTTTCGGCCAAAATTCTAACCATTTACCTATTATTTTCACACTCTGCGCTAACGTTCCTGGACTACACTTTATAAGTGGATTTGTGAATATTTTTAATAACGTTAGCTGTTGAGGAGAATTATGGTAAATAACGCCCTGAAAAGAGTGGTTTCGGCTGGTTTGGCCTTCATCTGGATTACCTCCCTCTTTTTGCCGACTTTAACGGCTTCGGCCCAGGCTCCTTATGAGGCCCAGGTTGATTATGACGGTGACGGCCTCTCGAATCAGGTTGAGATAGACGGCTGGTGCAACAACGCCGGCTGTTTTACCACCGACCCGCTTGACGTGGACAGCGATGACGACGGCCTGACCGACGGCGAAGAGAAACTCTACGAAACCGACCCCATTGACCCCACCGACCCTGGCATTTTTGTTGAATATCAGGACAACTTTCAGACCAGAGAGTATTTTCACGCCACCAACACCAACTCAAAGTACAGCTACATTAAATGGTATGAAAACGGCAATCGGCAGCTTTTGAAAGACGCTGTCGTTATTCGGCGGGGAACCACCTTCAAAATCGGCGGGCCGTCGGGCGCCACCCTGTCCATCGACAAATACAACCCCGCCCAAACCGATTTGGCGGTGACGGAAGACTTTTGCCGGGGCGGCTGGCAGGTTTCCGTGCCGATAGATGGTTCGGTGGGCATTTATACCGCCACCCTCACCACCGGCGTTTATACCGCCAGCCTGCCCATCTACGTTATCTTTGAAATGCCGACCGTGCCCGCCCCCGGCGATGATGTACACGGTATCCCAAAAATCACCGATACGGATGTGAGCGCCTTTCTGTACAACGATGACCCCGCCGACGTTAGAGATGAAACATCGGTGTGGTATAAAATAAGAGAATGGAAATACGATTACACCTGCGCGGACAACCCCGGCCAGCCCTGCGACGACGAACCGTATCACGTTTCGCGCGGCTACGCCCAGGGCTTCGATACCCAGCAATTCCAGAAACATATCCTGATAGACCTGGTAATGCCGGAAGTCAGCGGCCTGACCAGCCAGTACAACGCCGTGGGCGCGTTATCCAACGGCGCTGACAGAGAAGTGCGGGTGTGGTACGATGGCGTTCACAGCAATATGAGCAGCACCCTGTATCGCTACTTTGATGGCACCGGCGAAACCCAGCCGGGCGGCGCCTGTCAGGACAACGCCAACGTCTTAACCGGCTTTTTGCGGTCTGCCGGTATCCTGTCCAAACCTTTCATAGTCGATTGGCTGACTTCGTTTACCACCGGCAGCGGCTACCACGGCGAAGGCGCGGTGGGCGGCTGGTACGACCACTCGGTGATGGTGTGGGTCAACGGCCAGTGGATGCGCTCCCGAAGCTACGGCCAGGAAGAACTGTACGACCCCTACTACCCGTGGGACGAAGGCAATAAAAATATCGAAATTCGCAATTCCTTTTACAAGGCCTATTCCGATACCAAAGGCGACCAGATTATCACCGCCAACGGCACCTGGGACTGGACGATGGTGGCTACCGGCTATCCCGTAACCGAAACCAATGACATTGATACTCGCAACGTCAACTGGGATTATCTGTGGGACAGCCGCAGACCGTTGCAAATAAGGCGTAATCCCGCCATCGAAACAATGGATGTGCCGGTCTGGCAAAACGATGCCTGGACGCCAAACGATTTTGGCCCGGCCGTCTATATTTTGCCGGACCCCTACCCCGGCGCGGATTATACCGAAAACTGGCCGCAGGAACCGACCGCCGTTGCCTGTTCGCCCTTGATTGAAGGCTCGTGTCCCTTCCCCTTGTCGGCAGAACCCTTGCCGCAAGAGCCGGCCAATATTGACGCCTGGCAGCAAATAAACTACGGCGAAGTTTCTGTGGGCGATGTGGACCAGGGCGCCACTCTGTCCGGCCAATACAAACTGTACGCTCAGGACCAAAACCAGGATTCTTACGCCGATACCTTGCTGATTGACGCCGGTTTGAACATCAGCCAGGCGGGGGTTTACACCGTGTCCGCCGAACTGTACAACGTTCAGGGCGACTGGCTCGGCTTTGCAGAAACGCGGGCCTCCGGCAGCGTGGCTCGCCTGACCTTCCCCAACGTGGCCGGGCAGCCCGGCCCTTATCGCTTGCAAGATGTGCAGGTATTCGGTTTGTACAAAGGTCAGATTGATTTTGAAAAATACGCCGACCTGCCCGGCGCGGCAGATTTGGCCCTTGCCGGCCCGGTTAGCCTGGGCGCCCGCACGGCGGCCATGTCCCCCTTCGACGCCTCGCTGCTGACCTTCACCCCCTCCACCCCGGACGCGGACGGCAACGGCCTGTTCGACACCCTGACCGTCGCCGCCGACGTGAACGTGACCACCGCCGGCGCGTACCGCATTGAAGGCTGGCTGACCGGCCCCAACGGCGAACTCATCGCCTGGACAGAAAGCGCATCAAGCACCCTGGGAGCCGGCAATCAAACCCTGAATTTGGTCTTCGATGGCCGGGCCATTGCCGAGCGGGGTATTGACGGCCCCTACACCCTGACCGCCGTCAAAATTCTGGATGGCGATACCGGCTACACCGTGCTGGATGAAGCCAAAGAAACCGGCCTGTCGATGGCCCATAACGCCGCCGACTTTGATACGGCCACCGACGTTGAAACTGTTTTCTACGATGATATGGAAAACGGCAGCAGTTTGTGGAACACCAATTTTGCCGGGTCGGTCTGGTCTCTGTTGACCGGCGCGTCGGTTAGCCCCAGCCGCGCCTGGCAAGGGAGCGCCTCCGCCGGACAAAGCGGCTCGATAAAAACCATCTCGATTGACCTTTCCGGCTACGCCCAACCGCAACTGGCCCTGAACGCCTGTTACCAGCTTGGCGGGGTCAACGATACCATCTCCATCGAAACCTCAACCAACGGCGTCGATTGGGCGCCCGTCTTCACCGCCACCAATCAATCCGCCCCCTGGAATACGCCCGTCCTTGACCTGAGCGCCTATGCCGAAACGGCGGGCCTGCAAGTGCGCTTCAGCGCCTCGGCCCAAAATTCTGTGGCGTGGCATCTGGATGACGTAAACGTGTACGGCCTGCCGGCTGTCACCTCGGCCTCATTCGTCTACTCGCCCACCACGGTCATCGCCAACCAACCAACTGTCTTCACCGCCACATATACTTCTATCACCAACACCCTGCCTGTTACCTACACCTGGGATTTTAGCGACGGAACCGTGATAGTGACCGATACCGCTCGCGTGACCCACACCTTCACTTCCGCCGCCGACCAACTGGTCCAACTGACCGTCGAAAATCCATACGACAGCGCCTCAAAATCGATGTATATCGGCTCGCACCAGCCCGTCACCGGCGCGGCCTTCGCCTATGCGCCCGCCGTGCCTGTATCCGGCCAAACCGTAACCCTGACGGCCACCATCACCCCCCTTGATGCCGATACGCCCATCACCTACACCTGGAATTTCGGCGACGGCTCTGTGGTTTCATCCACATCCAACGCCACCACCGTCAGCGTGCAGCACACCTTCGCCACCGGGGGGCAATATCCGGTGCAACTCACCGCCGATAACATGTACGGTATCCAGTTTGATAACCAGGTGATTGAAGTGAAGCAGGGCATCACCGGCGTCATCTTCTCCATCATTCCCCCCTCGCCCATCGAAGACGACACCGTCTCTTTCTTCGCCGAAGTCTTGCCCGCTACCGCCTCATCGCCCATCACCTACACCTGGAATTTCGGCGACGGCGCATCCGGCCTGACGACTACCAACAGTCAGGTTGACCACGTCTTTCAGGATGTGGGCGTGTACACCGTGCGCGTCACTGCTACCAACAACTACGGCGCGCCCGCTGCCGATAGCGGCCCCGTGACCATCGACGGCCGCCCCGTGGCCTCAACCGACTTCACTGTTTCGCAGGCGGCGGGGAACGACGACCACAAAGCCGAACTTGTGGCCTCCTTCCTGCCCTTGACGGCCACTCAGCCCATCACCTATATCTGGAATTTCGGCGCCGGCGTCATCTCTGAAACAAACAGCGCCACCATCGTCTATCGCTTCCCCGCTACCGATACCTACACCGTGCGCCTGACCACCACCAACGGCTACGGGCAGGCCACCGCCTCCCAAAGCGTCGCTGTGCCCTTTGATGATGACGGCGACGGCCTGAGTAACTCCGCCGAAGCCACGTATGGCACCTCGCCCACCAACCCCGATACCGACGGCGATGGTCGCACCGACGGCGAAGAAGTCTTCGGCTACGTCTATACCGGCACCGTCTACACCGCCCACGCCGATTACGGCCTGCTCATCACCACCGACCCCACCAACTTCGATTCGGATGACGACGGCTTCAGCGACGGTCAGGAATTTTTGCTGGGCACGCATCCCAATGATACCGATACCGACGACGACGGCCTGGACGACAGCAGCGAGCAGGGCACCGGCTCCACCGACCCCCTCATTGCCGATACCGACGGCGATGGCCTGCTGGATGGCGAGGAAGTGAATATCTACAACACCAACGGCCGCAATCCCGATACCGACGGCGACAGCCTGTCTGACGGCGATGAGGTGAACATCTACCTCACCAACCCCCTCAGCAGCGACAGCGACGCCGATAATCTGGAAGATGCCGCCGAAATCAACATCCTCAACACCAACCCCAACCTGTCGGACAGCGACTCTGACAACGTGCCGGACGATGTGGAAGTTGGCGGCGACATTAACAATCCGCTCAACACCGATAACGACGCCCTGATTAATGCCCTTGACCCGGATGACGACGGCGACAGTATTTCTACCCTGAATGAAGACGTCAACGGCGACAACGACCCCACCAACGACGACACCGACAGCGATACCATCCCCAATTATCTGGATGCCGATGACGACGGCGACGGGATTCCCACTGCGGACGAAGGCGCGGGCGACCCCGACGGCGACACCATCCCCAATTATCTGGATACCGACTCGGACGGCGACGGGATTCCCGACGCGATTGAAGGCGCGGGCGACCCCGACGGCGACACCATCCCCAATTATCTGGATACCGACTCGGACGGCGACGGTATT
>JAJRUC010000347.1 GCA_024278015.1 Chloroflexota bacterium | reverse complement strand
GATCGCATGGTGGGGCTGTTCGGCTCGCTCAGTTTGGCGTTGGTGGCGCTGGCGTTCCGCTGGAACGCCGTGCCCGCGCAAATTGCCGTGGTGGTCGTGCTGGCGGCGGTCGGGCTGGCGGGGGTGCTATTTTTGCTGATAGACACCACCGTCTACCATGCCTTGCGAAAAATCGGGCCGTTCCGCGCCCTGACCGATGCGAAATTTGCGCGGGGCCTGTTCGATTCGTTTCAGGATTACAGCCTGCCGACCCTGGCGCGGGCTTACGGCTTTTCGCTGCTGTTGAGCGCGGCCCTCATCGGCATGAATTTTTCCATCGGCGCGGCTCTGGGCGCAAATATCGGGCTGGTGCATTACCTGGTTTTTGTGCCGCTGGCATCCATCGTGCTGATTTTGCCCATCTCCTTTGCCGGGCTGGGCGTGCGGGAAAGCGCGTATGTTTTCCTGTTCGGGCAGGTGGGCGTGGCCGATGAAGTGGCCTTCAGCCTGTCGCTGCTGGTCTATTTTTTGGGCAATGCCATTCCCGGTTTACTGGGCGGCGTCATCTATTTGTGGCGCGGGGCGCGGGCAATTAAAAACTGATGTTACGCAGTTGGAAAATCTACCCCCTCCCCGCTTCGCGTCCCCCGAAATCGGGGGAGGAGCTAACTTCCCCCCTCGTGAGGGCGCGAAGCGGTTTCTTCATCAGGGACTGAGGGGGGTAAAACAGGTCAAGTGCGTAACATCAGTTAAAAAATCAGGACTTACGCAGTTGCGGTAAATCACGGTGTTCTACCCCCTCCCCGCTTCGCGTCCCCCGAAATCGGGGGAGGAGCTAACTTCCCCCCGCTTGAGGGCGCGAAGCGGTTTCTTCATCAGGGACTGAGGGGGGGGTAAAACAGGTCAAGTGCGTAACATCAGTTAAAAAATAAAAGTGAACAGTGAAAAATGACAAACGACCAACTCGATTTAAGCATTATTTTACCCGTTTATAATGAAGAAGATAATATCCCGCTGTTGGCCGGTGAATTGCTGCCGGCACTGGAGACGCTGGGCAAATCATTCGAGATAATTTGTGTCGATGACGGCAGTCGTGATGCGTCTTTTGCCCGGCTGAAAAATCTGTCCGCCACCGATGCGCGGGTGCGGGTGGTCCGTTTCCGCCGAAATTTCGGGCAGACCGCCGCTTTCGCCGCCGGATTTGACCGGGCGCGGGGCGATGTGGTCATCACTATGGATGCGGATTTGCAAAACGACCCCGCCGACATTCCGAAATTGCTGGCGAAGATGGACGAAGGCTTCGATGTGGTCAGCGGCTGGCGGGTGGAACGCTGGCAGGAGGGGCTGAAATCGTTCATCGTGCGCAAAATTCCCTCTGCCACGGCCAACTGGCTCATCTCCAAAACCACGGGCGTTTATCTGCACGATTACGGCTGTTCGCTGAAAGCCTATCGCAACGAAGTGGTGAAGGGCATCAACCTGTACGGCGATATGCACCGCTTTGTGCCCGCCATCGCCAGTTGGTTCGGGGTGACGGTGGCGGAAGTGCCGGTTAAATATCGCTCGCGGCAGTTTGGAGCCAGCAAATACGGCGCGGGGCGCATTTTCCGTGTCCTGCTCGATTTGATGACCGTCCGCTTTTTGCTGGGTTACGCCACCCGGCCCATCCGCATTTTCGGTTCGTGGTGCCTGCTTTCGGTGTTGGCCGGCAGCGTCCTGGGCGTATACCTGACCTTTATGAAACTGGTCTACCACATCAGCCTGTCCGAAAGGCCGATGCTGCTTTTGGCCGTGCTGTTGGTGGTGGTGGGTATCCAGCTCATCAGCATGGGCTTGCTGGGCGAACTGACCGTGCGGGTCTATTATGAATCGCAGGGCAAAACCATTTACACCGTCCGCGAAGAGTTGTAATCAGTTAAAGTAACTACTCACCCCCCTCTAACTCCCCCCTCACGAGGGGGGAGAATGTGATGTCAGGCGGGTTTCTGCCCGCCCGCCGGATACTCCCCCCTCACGAGGGGGGAGTATGTAACACTTCCCCCGTCAACGGGGGGGCTGAGGGGGGTAAAAAATAGCAAAACCGCTCTAATTGGTAACTTTATCTCTTATGTCAAAATAGTTACCAGTTAAAAATGTAAAGGGCAAAATGCAAAAAGAGAAAAAATTTTACATTTTACATTTTACATTTTTAATTTTGATTGTCTTTGCCGTGCGCAGTTACCGGCTCGATTTTCAGAGCATTTGGTGGGATGAAGGGCACAGCATCGAAATGGCATCCGCGCCGGTGGCGCAAATTCCGACGCTGCCCGGCATGGATGTGCATCCGCCGGGCTTTTTTGTCGCGCTGCATGGCTGGATGGCGTTGGCGGGGCGCAGCGAATTTGCGTTGCGCTACCTTTCGCTGGTGTTCGGGGTGCTCACCGTCGCGCTGATGGTCGCTTTCGGGCGGCGCATGGGCGGCTGGCGCACGGGCTTCGCGGCGGGGTGGTTGGCGGCGCTGTCGCCAATTTGGGTGCAATATTCGCAGGAAGTTCGGATGTATGCGCCGGTGACGTTTTTTGCGGCGACCGGCATGTATTTTTTATGGGAAATTGTTTTCGGCGGAAAAAATTCGCGCCGGGTGTGGGCGGGGTATGTGCTCGCCACGGCGGCGGCGCTGTACAGCCATTATTTCACCCTTTTTTTGCTGGCATTTGAAAATGCGGTCTGGTTGTGGTGGGTCATTGCCGGACGGAAAGACCATCCCCCCAAAAAAAGAATTTTGATGTGGCTGGGCGGGCAATTGGGCGTGCTGGCGTTGTTCGCGCCGCAACTTTTCGTCGCCGCGCGGCAAATTTCCGGTTACGCCAATCCCAACCTGCAACCGCCGACCCTGCGCGCTTTCGTCGCCGAAAGTTGGCAGGCGTACACCATCGGGCAGGCCGTTGACCCCGCCCGCGCCGCGCCGTATCTGTGGGCCATCGCCGCGCTGATTGCGCTGGGGCTGTGGCTGAATCGTAAAAATTCACTATTCACTATTCACTATTCACTATTATCTGGCTGGTTGTTTTTGCCGTTGTCGATTTACTTTGTCGTTTTGCAAACGCGCCCATCGTTTGAGCCGCGTTACATGATGCTCGTCACGCCCGCATTAATTTTGCTGATGGCGCTGGCATTCGCGCCGAAACGGTGGACGTTTGCCGTGCCGGGGCTGGTGGTGCTGGCGATATTCGCGCTGGGGCTGCGCGGTTATTTCACCGATGTCCGTTTCTTCAAAGATGATTCGGCGGGGGTGGCGGCGTGGCTCGCCGCGGAGGCTTCGCCCGATGATGTGGTGCTGGTGGATGTGCCGCACCCCTTCGGCTATTATGCCGACCGCATCCCCGCGCCCACCGATTATTTGTTTGTGGATGTCCACACCGCCGCCGATGCGCTGAACGCTCGCGCGCGCGGCAAAAAACGCCTTTTTTGGATTACATGGCGGGGCAGCGATACCGACCCGCGCGGGGTGATTCCGTTTTTGTTGCGCAAACAGGCGGGCGCGCCGCAGGGCGAGCGGCAATTTCGCGGTTATCGGGCGCAGTGGTGGATGCTTTCGGATGCGCCGTTCAGCTTGCCCGCCGAGCTGTCGCCGGTGGATGTCAATTTCGATAACGTGATTCGGCTGGATGGGCTGGCGTATGGGCAGTCGGTTTCGGCGGGGGGGGCTGGCTGGGTGACGGTGCATCTTTCATTAATCGCCCCCACCGAGGTGGATTACAAGCTGTCGGTGCGGTTGCGGGCGGACGATGGGCGCGCGCCGGCGCAATCGGACAAATTAATTCTGAACGACCGCCATCTGAAAACGTCCGCCTGGAATATTGCCGACCCCGCGCTCAATCAGACCATCAATGTGTTCACCCTGCCGCTCGCCGACGCGGATTTTCGCGGGCGGTTGACGCTGGAAGCGGTGGTGTACAACGCCGCCACCGGCGCTGCTATTGCCGCGTATGGCGTGCCGACCACCAACGATGATTGGGTGTCGGCGCAAATTGGTTCGGTTGGGGTGGAATGAGCGTTTAAAAGTAAAAACCGGCGCTGCCACGACGCCGGTTTTTGAGGGAGGGAGGATATTTTTTGCTTGTAATTCGGCTGCCAACCGAACTATGACAACATTATAACGGGCAAAGATTAAATGAACCTGAAAAAAAGATGAAAGAAAGATTAAAGAATATCCGGCCCGCAAAGGTTTAAAAGTCAGGACTGACGCAGTTGCGGTAAATCACGGTGTTTTACCCCCTCCCCGCTTCGCGTCCCCCGCTGTCGGGGGAGGAGCTAATTTCCCCCGCTTGAGGGCGCGAAGCGGTTTCTTCATCAGGGACTGAGGGG
>JAJRUC010000346.1 GCA_024278015.1 Chloroflexota bacterium | reverse complement strand
TTCGCCGCAGGTATCGCACACCATTGCGGGGATACGGTCTACCACCACGGCGTTGGGCTGCTGCCATTGCACAAAAACCACCTTGCGCCGTTCTATTTTTCCGGTATGACAATTGGGGCAAAATTCCATTATCAGCTTAGCCTCGCGCTTCTTTGATAATTTTTATGCCGGCGCTGGCTCCCAGCCTGCTGGCCCCGGCGGCAATCATATCCCGCGCATCGGCGGCCCCTTTTATGCCCCCCGATGCCTTAACGCCCATACCGCTGCCCACAACCTGTCGCATCAGGGCCACATCGTGTACCGTGGCCCCGCCGCCGCCGAAGCCGGTCGAGGTTTTAACATAATCGGCCCCGGCTTTTTTAGCCAGCGTACAGGCCTGCACCTTTTCTTCGTCGGTCAGCATCGATGTTTCGATGATGACTTTGCAGATAGCGCCATGTTTGTGGGCGGTGCGGGCCACCATCGCAATATCTCTTTCCACCAGTCCTTCATCACCGCTTTTCAGGCCGCCAATATTGATGACCATGTCAATTTCGGTGGCGCCGTCGTGCAGGGCTTGCCGCGCCTCGAAACTTTTTGCCTCCGGGGTGGTGGCCCCCAGCGGAAACCCAACCACGGTGCAGACTTTAACCGGCGTTTGATACAACAGTTGAGCTGCCAGCCGCACGTACATCGGGTTGATGCACACGGACGCAAATTTGTAGTCGTAGGCTTCCTGACAGAGTTGGGTGATTTGGTCTGTGGTGGCGGTGGGTTTAAGCAGGGTGTGGTCAATATACTGGGCCACATCCTGGTCAACATTTTGCACGCCCAACTGCGTTGAAATACGGCTGGCCCCCGCTTCGATGGTGCGTTTGACGTTGTCCGCGCAATAAACCACGCATTGCCCCCGGCACGTTTCGCAGCCGTTTGATGATGGAGTCGCCATCGGGGAGACAGTCGGCCCGGCATTACCGGCCACTGCCATCGAAATCTCCTGCACCAGTTTCTCTAATGTGGTTGCATCCAGGTTCATTATGTTCACCATCAAAAAAAGGTTATTTCAAATATCTGCGTTCAATATCGATGATTTTTTTGGCCCGGCGGGCGTGTCGTCCCGGCCCCACCGGGGTGTTGAGCCATGCGGTAACAATGGCCTCGGCCGTATCTTGCGAAATCATGCCCGCGCCCAGCGTCAACACGTTGGCGTGGTTGTGTTCCCGGCTGTTTTTGGCCGTGACCTCATTATAGCACATTGCGGCCAAAATGCCCGGCACCTTGTTGGCGGCCATACAAGAGCCGATGCCCGCTCCATCAATGATAATGCCGAACCGGGCGGTTTGATTGGCAACCAGCCGGGCCACGGCATAGGCAAAGTCCGGGTAATCTACTGCCTCGGCGCTGTGCGTACCGCAGTCAAGGACAATGTAATTTTGCGCGGCCAAAAAGGCTTTGAGCGCCTCTTTCATCCTGAAGCCGCCGTGGTCGGCCCCGATAGCAATGCTTGAGCCGGCCAAGCCGGCATCGGGCGGCGCGGCGGCGGACAGGCGCGTTAAAACCTGCGCGACAATTTGCCTGATTTGGGCTTCGGTTACGGTCATGGGCCTGCCTCATTTTGGTTAAACAGGGTTGCCAACGTGGCGGTAGCGGTGGGGGCATCGTTGGGAATAAGGCCCCAGGTTTCCGGGGGCCAGTAAGAAATCCAGGCGCGGCCCACAATTTTCCCGATTTTCAGCGTGCCCCAATTCCGGGAATCATTGGAATTGGGCCGGTTATCGCCCATCACAAATATTTCGTCCGCCGGCACAACCAGCGCGGGCATGGAAAATTTGTCCAGTCTGGCCTGATAGGTGTTCCCCACCAGTTGATTATTTACATAAACCACGCCTTTTGTCACTTCAACCGTATCGCCGGGCAAGCCGATGATGCGTTTGATAAAATCCTTGTCCGGCTGACGGGGCGGCACAAACACAATCACATCGCCATATTGCGGCGGGCGCAAATTGAACGGCAAGCGATACGAAACTTTATCGACCATCAAATATTGTCCGTGATGGAGGTTGGGTTCCATACTTTGGCCGTCAACCCGAAAGTTCCGAATGACCAGTTGAATCAGAAAAACCAGAACCAGCGCCAGAAAAATGGTCTCGGCTATTTCTTTGATAATGGCCTTAACCACCGCCCAGACACCGGGCTGGTCTGCTTCAGCCGGGTCGGCTGTCTCCGGCGAGGCGACGAAGTTGGCCCGGTCTGCCGAAGACAGCGCAGCCGGCGCATCGGTAATGTCATTCGAATAGGGAGAATTTGTGTCCAATGGTTCAAAATCCGTAACAATCAGGGCTTACGCGGTTGCGGCATTTTACCCCCCCTCGGTCCCCCCTCAAGCGGGGGGAAGTGAACTCCTCCCCCGCTGTCGGGGGACGCGAAGCGGGGAGGGGGTAGAACCCCGTGATTTACCGCAACTGCGTAATCCTAACAATATTATTCGGATTATAGTATAGTTATGCAACCCAGGCAAAAGAACCGTTGCCCGAATCTGCCCGTTTGGTTGTCGTCGGCTAAACGACAGGTACGCGAATGGTTCAGGGTGGTTTTGCGTTCAGCAAAACGCTCAATTATCCGGTATACTGAGGTTACAAGTTTTGAAAGGGGGTTTGCCTATCGGGTAAAAGAAACATATTTATGAAAAATAGTTTTGAATTTGGACAGTTTGGCAGCAGGGCGCAGCAATAACGCGCCCTGTTCTTTTATGACAGGACTGACGCAGTTGCGGTAAATCACGGTGTTTTACCCCCTCCCCGCTTCGCGTCCCCCGCTGTCGGGGGAGGAGCTAATTCCCCCAGCTTGAGGGCGCGAAGCGGTTTCTTCATCAGGGACTGAGGGGGGTAAAATGTTGCAACTGCGTAAGTCCTAATGATATAATTATGGGGGTGATATGAAATG